>DATKFK010000148.1:0-2636 GCA_035544375.1 Thermoanaerobaculia bacterium | reverse complement strand
GCGAGGAGCACCGCCACCGCTTCACGCACCTCCGGGTGGCGGAGCAGCGCCGCCTCGATCTCCTGCAGCTCGATGCGCACGCCTTGCAGCTTGATCTGCTGGTCGGCGCGGCCGAGGAACCGCAGGCGGCCGTCGGGCAGGTGCAGTGCCAGGTCGCCGGTGCGATACAGGCGTCCGCCGGGGAGACCGCCGAACGGGTCGGGGACGAAGCGTTCGGCGGTGAGATCCGGACGTCCCAGGTAGCCCCGCACCACCCCGGCGCCGCCCATGCAGAGCTCGGCCGCCACCCCTGCCGGCACCGGCGCCAGGCGGGCGTCGAGCAGGTGGGCGCGCATTCCCGGCAACGGCCGGCCGATCGGTGGCGGACCCGAGCCGCCGCCGCCGCAAAGCTCGTCGGTGGCGTAGATCGTCGTCTCGGTCGGACCGTAGCAGTTGAACAGCCGCAGGGCCGCGCTCCATGCCGCAACCAGCTCCGGCGGCGCGCTCTCGCCACCCATGAGGATGCAGCGCAGCGCGGGCAGGGATGGGAGAGCCGGCGGCCCGGGCTGGCCGGGCGGCGGGCTCTCGACGCCGGGCCGGGCGACGCCGGCCTGGCGGGTCTCCGCCAGCTGTGCCAGGCCCGAGGGGGTGAACACCGCGATCGAGATCCGCTGCCGCCGCATCCACTCCACCAGCTCGGGACCGGAGGCCCGGTGGCGCGCGCTGCTCAGGCAGAGAGCCGCGCCGGTGGACAGCGCGAGAAAGGATTCCAGCACCGAAGCGTCGAAGCCGAAGGAGCAGTTCTGCAGCACCCGGTCGCCGGCCCCTCGCACTTCGAGCGCCGCCGCCGCATGGCCCAGGACGTTGGCCGCCCCGCGGTGCGGCACCAGCACTCCCTTGGGCCAGCCGGTCGAGCCGGAGGTGTAGAGGACGTAGGCCAGGCCGTCGAGCCCGGCGTTCGCGTCGCCCTCGGCCAGCGCCTCGCCCGGCAGCCGCGCCAGCCGCGGCCACTCCTCGTCGAGGAGGAGCAGCGCGGGCCGGGCCGCGGCGGCGGTTTCGCCGGCAGGGGTGGCCGCCGGCTCGGCCACCGGGGCCGCCGCGGGCGCCAGGGCCGCCGCGGCCGCCTGCGACCGGCCGGCCACCACCACCACCGCGGCACGGCTGTCGGCGAGCAGGTACTGCAGGCGCTCGCGCGGCGCCTCGGGGTCGAGCGGCAGGTAGGCCCCCCCCGCCTTCCACACCGCCAGGATCGACAGCACGAACGCCCACGAGCGCGGCAGCAGCAGACCCACCACGACCTCCGGCCCAACTCCCAACTGCCGCAGCCGGCGGGCCAGCTGGTTGGCCCGGCGCTCGACCTCGCCGTAGCTCAGCTCGCCCTCTTCCCACACCAGCGCCGGCGCCTCTGGGACGCGCGCCGCCTGGCGTGCGAAGCGCTCGAGCAGAGAGCCGTCCGCCGCCGCCGCGCCGCCGCGTTCGGGCCACTCGCGGAGCAGCTGCTGGCGCTCGGCGGCGGCGAGCATCGGCAGCTCCGAGAGGCGCCGCCCCGGTTCGGCAGCGGCGCCCGCGAGCAGCGCGGCAAGATGGGCCAGCAGCCGCTTCATGCGCACCGCGGCGAAGAGATCGGCGCTGTAGCTGAGCGTCAGCGCCAGGCTCTCTCCCCGCTCCACCACCGCCAGTCCGAGGTCGAACTCCGACCACGTCCTGGGCAGGTCCAGCGACGCGAGCTGGAGGTCTGGCAGCTGGATCGCCGTTGCCGGCACGTTCTGCAGCGCGAACATCACCTGGAAGAGCGGCGCCCGGCCGAGGTAGCGCTCCGGCGCCAGCTCCTGGACCAGCTTCTCGAAGGGCGTGTCCTGGTGGGCGTAGGCGGACAGGGCGGCGTCGCGCACCCGTTGCAGCAGCTCGCCGAAGGCCGGGTCGCCGGCGAGGTCGGCGCGCAGCGCCAGCGAGTTGACGAAGAAGCCGATCAGGCCCTCGGTCTCGGCGCGGTTGCGGTTGGCGATCGGGGTCCCGACCAGGAAGTCGTCCTGCCCTGCATGGCGGCCGAGCAGCGCCTCGAAGCCGGCGAGCAGAGCCATGAACAGCGTCGCCCCGCCCCGCCGAGCCAGGGCGTGAAGACCGGGAGCGAGAGGCAGCAGCGCGCTCTCGACGCCGCCCCGCGAGCTCGGCACGCTCGGGCGCGGGCGGTCGGCAGGCAGCTCGAGCGGCGGCGCCCCGGCCAGCCGCCCGCGCCAGTGGGCGAGCTGCGCGGCGAGCGCTTCGCCCTCGAGCCAGCCGCGCTGCCACACGGCGAAGTCGGCGTACTGGATGGGCAGCTCCGGGAGCGGCGACGGCCGTCCGTCGCTGAAGCTGCGATAGAGCGTCGCCAGCTCGCGCAGGAAGATACCCAGCGACCAGCCGTCGGTGACGATGTGATGCATCGTCCACAGCGCCAGGTGCTCGTCGGGCGCCAGCCGCAGCAGCGCTGCCCGCACCAGCGGCCCGCGCTCGAGATCGAAGGTCCGGTCGGCCTCCTCGCCGGCCAGGCGCCGGGCTTCGGCTTGCCGCGATGCCGGCGGCAGGCCGGCCAGATCCACCTGCGGCAGCGGGCAGGCCGCGGACGCCGCGATCTCCTGCACCGGCCGCCCATGGCGCGCCGGAAAGCGGGTACGCAG
>DATKFK010000147.1:0-5372 GCA_035544375.1 Thermoanaerobaculia bacterium | reverse complement strand
ATGTCCGGACCGGCCGCGATCAGGATCCCGTCGTTGCTCGAATCGTGGGTGCCGGAAAGCTCGTTCACCGCCGTGACGACGTCGTCCGCGGGCCGGCCGTCGACGAGCACGGCGGTGCTGGTGCCGACCGAGGAGAGCAGGGCGACGAAGTCGGCGCCCGCCCGCTCTTCGCGCGGCCAGGCGTCGCGCACGATGAACACCGGCTCGCCGCCGGCAAACGTCACCCGCCGCAGGTCCGATTCGAAGCGCGCCCGCACCGCGTCGCATTGCGCCTCGGTCACCGTGCCGCCGGGTTCACGGTCCACCAGGGAGCACCGCACCAGCTTCTTGCGCAGGTAGGGCGGACTGCCGTAGGCGTAGAGCTGCGAGCGTTTGAAATTCACTCCGAGAGAGTCGCGCTCCTGGTACCCAAGCCGCACCAGGAGCGCATCGAGGTTGGACGACGTGAACAGCTCCTGCCGGCGAGAGGCCCGAAAGCCGTGGTCCGAGATGACCAGGACGTTCAAGCTGCCGCGGGCGGCCCGCAGGACCTCTCCGATCGCCGCGTCGATGGCCCGGTAGATGCGCTGCACGGAGCTGCCGGCGCGCGGCGAGGCGCCCGCCTCGGCGGTTTCGAACTCCTTCCAGTGGTGATGGCTGACGATGTCGGAGCTGCGGAAGTAGAGCAGCAGCAGGTCGGGCTCGTCCCTGACCAGGCGCTGCGCGGCCGCGGCCATCACGGCGTCGCGCAGCTCGGGCTCCTCGCTCGCCACGAAGTAGGGCAGGCCGCGGGCCCGCTGGACGTCTTCGGCGAGCCTGGGAAGGTAGGCCGCTGGGGAGACGCGGGAATCCAGGTGCAGCAGGGCGCGGTCGCTGACCACCACGCCGTTGACGTCCTCGGCCGGCCAGGAGCCCCACCACCCTAGGACATCCACGTGCCGGTGCACCGCCGTCAACATGGTCCACAGCGCCGGCACGCGGCGCACCGCGGACGAGATCGGCACGTCGCCGTGGTCGCTGGGCACGACGAAGTCGGTGATGCCATGCTCGGCCGGGGTGACGCCGGTGGCGATGGTCGTCCAGATCACCGGCGAGGCGTTGTACGCCGTGCGCAGCTGCGCGGTCGTGCCCTGGCTGGCAAGCTGCCGCAGGTTGGGCAGCTCGCCGTCGCGCCACATCCGCCGCAGGACGCGCCATTCGCCGCCATCGATGCCGATGACCACGAGGGGCGTCGTGGCCGGCCCGGCGCGCCGCGCCCGGCAGCCGCCCGCGGCCGCCGTCGCCGCCGCCAGCAGGGCTGCCACCAGCGCTGCCCGCGGCAGCCAGCGCCGCGGCCTCGCGGCAAGGAAGTTGCTCGCCATGCGTTACAGCCGAGTCTACAACCTTGCCCGCCGGGATCGACCCGGCCGGAGCACTGCCATCCCGGGTGTCCGGGTTGCTGCTCGGGGCAGGGCGGCGTCGTTCAGCAGCCGGCTAATCTTCGTCCAGGTATTCCTGCGGCACGTCGTCGACCGGGAACTGGCGCGTGGTGACCTCGCCCTGGTCGGCGTCGGGCGCGTTCTCGACGCCGCTGATCACCTCGGCCTCGTAGGCCTGCCCCTCTTCGAGCAGCTCCTCGACGCTTTCCGGACCGGCGATCTCGTCGCGCGACAGTCCCTCGGTGTCGCCCGCCTGGCCGCCGGCCTCGGGGCCGAGCCCGCGCGCCAGAGGTCGCCGCGCGGCCTCGAAAAGCCCGGTGTCGCGGGGGTCCTCCGCGGTTTCCTGCTCGCCGGGATTCCCGGATGCCGCGGCATCCTGGCTCCCGGTCGCGGTTTCACGCACGGCGGAGGGTTTGTTCTCGGTTTGCCGGCCGCTGCCGGATTGCTTCTTGTCCATGCCCAGAGTCTACACCTCGCTCGCTCCCTCGGTTGCCGATCCATTCCTTCCGTCCCGCCCGTCCCGCGCCTCGCGCAGCGGCAGGCGCACGGTCATCCGGGTGCCTCCCGTATCCCGTATCGCGCCGGCTGCAGGCGACGGTGCCGCCGTGCTCGACCACGATTTTTTGCACGATCGCGAGGCCGAGCCCGGTGGCCCTGCAAGTCCAGGAGGCGCCCAATCCAGAGGCACACCGGATCCGCGAGACGATCGCCGCGCTGCTGATCGGGGGGTAGCTCAGCACCTCGGGGCTCAGCCGAGAAGGATCGCTGCGCCGCCGCCCGCGACTTCCGGCCCGACGTTCCCGGCGCTCGGGCGCGGCGTCAACGGAGGATGGCGCCGAACAGCTCGACCAGCGGCCGGCGGAAGCCGGGAAGGATCTCGCGTCCGTCGAGGACGTCGCCTTCTGTGAGCTCGGTCGTCGCGGTGCGGGTACCCGGACCTGCGTTCCTGCAATGGACCTGCACGCGGCGGGCCGCCGGATCGATGACCCAGACGCACCGCACGCCGACCCTCAGATATTCGGCGACCTTGGCGCGAACCGCCGCCGGCCGATCGCCGGCGGAGAGGATCTCCACGGCCAGGTCCGGGGCGATCTCCATAAAAGGCGATCCGAGCCCGCCCGCCGGCAGGCGCCCCGCCGCGACGAATGCAACGTCAGGGCAGAGAAGGGTGTCCGGATCCCGCTCGAGGAGGAACCCGGTCGACTCGCTGAACAGCTCTCCCAGAGCATGTGCATAGACGTGCTGCCCCAGCATCACCGTGAGGCGAGACACCGCTGACCCGTGCGCTGCGCTGGCCGGCATCACCAACCGCAGCACGCCGTGCCACAGCTCGTGAGGGAGGTCCGGGTTGGGCACGGCCGGCAGGTCGCCGGCGGTGAGAGGCTTCGTGGAACCGATGGCAGCGCGTCCGGGCATGGCTCACGGCTCATTCTATCCCTATAGACGGAAGACGGGCCGCGAGAGCGAATCGCCGTGTCGGCCGCCTGGCCGCCGGCCTCAGGGCCCAGCCCACGCGCCGGCGGCCGCGGCACTGCCTCGAAGAGCCCGGTGTCCCGGGAATCCGGCGCTCTTGCCGAGAAGGATGAGGTAGAATGCGCCAAATTTCGTGCGCACACGAGAGATGAGCCCCGACACCACGACGGCGGACACGCTGATCCATTCCCTGCGGCCGGCGGCCGTGGACGTCTCGCGGCTCGGCCGCGAGTACATGCCGCTCCTCCAACTCGTGCGCCTGCTCATCGGCGTGGTGCCCAACTGCGATTCCTACCTTGCCATCTGGCCTCCCGGGTTCCGCAGTTACAACCTGCTCGTCCCGAACCTCCTCAACCTGCCGTTCTCGGTGTGGGGCTGGGGGCCGCCGGTGGTGCCCCTCGGATTGGCCCTCTACGCCGCCAGCCGGACCGCGCGCTGCGCCTACTGCACCGCCCATACCTGCGCCTTCAGCCTGCGCCGCGGCGCGCCGCCCTCTGCCCTCGCCGGGAGCTCCTCTCCAGCCGCCGGCGCAGCCGTCGCCGCCGCCGAAGCGCTGGCTCGAATCCCCTGCACCTTCACGCGCGAGCACCGAGACGAGATGCTTCATCATTTCTCCGCTCGGGACGCCGAGCGGCTCGCCCTGGGGATCGCTCTCATGGGCTTCCTCAACAAGTTCATGGATGCCCTGGGAATCGACCTCGAAGAGGCTTCGGTGCGGGAGGTCTCCGCAATCCTCCTCCCCACCGGGTGGACCCCCGGCAAGCACCGGGTCGCCGCCGAGACGACCGCGGACCCCGCTCTACAGGCACGCCCCGGCGGCCCGGACACGTTGGCCACCAAGCTGGCACTCCTGCGCCATGTGCCAGCCGCCCTCAGGCTCGAGCACTCCTGGACCCGCGGAGTCCCTTCGCGCTGGCCGGCCGTGGGGGCCTACCTGGCGGCACAAACCGGCCACGACTTCCCGCTGCTCGCCAAGGTCGCGAGCCCGCGGGCGGTCAGGGCCATCGCCACCGTCCTGCGCGACAACCTGACGCCTGCCGACAGCCGGCTCGGCCTGGGGGTCAAGGCGCTCTGCGGTCTGGTCTACGCCTCCGTCGTGGGCAACGAGAGTCTCACTCGCGAGGCCCGGCAGCTGGTCCTCCTCGCGGACCCATCCGTGCCCGAGCAGTCGCTCGCAGCGATCTCTCGGTTCGCCGCGGAACCCGCGGAGGAGAGCGAAAGCGACATCGCAGCCGCGCGCTCCACGCTGGCGTCGCTCCCCGGGGTCGGCAGCGAAGCAGCTCTGGCGCTGCTGCTGGCCAAAGCCGTCTCCCCGAGCCCCGCCGCGGTGCCGGCGGCGCTCCTAACCGAAGTCGCCGAAACCCTCTCCCCAGAAGCACAAATCGAGCTCGTCGTCTGGGTGTCGGTGCAGCAGATGCTCCACCGGCTGGGCAGCTTCCTCGCTGCCCAGGCCGCGCCTCTACCCGCACGCTGAAGCCGCGAGGCCGCTGCCGCGCCCGCGCGGTTACACCTCATGGGCAACGCAGCCCCGGGAAGGCGAATGGCGATACAATCCGATTCCGGTTCCGCCCCGATGTCAGGCGGGGGGATCACTATGAACCCTGCTCTCTCGATCGACCGTGACCGAATCGACGACTTCTGCCGGCGTTGGTGCGTCACTACGAGAACGCTGACGAACGCATTGTCCCGCTGGCGACATCCGAGATCGCAAACCTTATCGGCCGAAAGGTGATCCGTCAGGAGCAAGGCGTCTAAGCTGGGACGCGTTTTCCATCTTACCCCGAGTATGAGGCCGAGTTACCTCTGACGCCGCACTTGGAGACGGGCGTTTCACACGATGTCACCGCTGACTGGCTACATATGCAAAGTCTGCGACGAGCCTGCCCCGTGCTTGTATCGCTCTCGACTTCCCGAGCAAACGTCTGTCGGCGACACTGTGGCACTTCTAAAAGGAACCCGCCGTAGATCTCACCTACATCGACCGGAGACAGGACTCACGTAGCCAGCTCTGCCCTTGCCGGGTGGCGGCGTGCTCACCTTCGCGATCCGATAAGAGGTAGCCCTCCTCAAAGAAGAGATGCTATCCTGGCGGGCGTTGGGGGCTAAGCGCACGCACGGCGAAGGGATTGCCTTTTGAAACGGCAGTCCAGAAATTGTCTGAAGGGGCAAAGGTGGTACCTGGCATCAACCTGATAAGACCACCATGGCTGTCTAGAAGTGGACAGCTACATGGAAAACCTACCGGCGCAGGAACCGGGCAACTGGCTCCGAGCTTGCTCTGCAAGACGGTTGGATCGTTCGGAGAAACCCGACATTCGGACAGTACGACCTTATTCAGGATCGCCCATGCATTGGCAAATACTATATAAGAGTCGCTCGCGGTACTCTCGGGCTTTGCTATTGTATTGTGATCACGATCAAGCGGCGTTACGTGATGGCATCCGCTCGCGC
The DNA here is from genome assembly GCA_035544375.1 of Thermoanaerobaculia bacterium. Taxonomy (GTDB): domain Bacteria; phylum Acidobacteriota; class Thermoanaerobaculia; order Multivoradales; family UBA5704; genus JASLEW01. The sequence goes on along the minus strand of DATKFK010000147.1, from coordinate 51 downwards.
CGCTCCAGTGGTCAACCACCTTAATTCCGTGGATGCTCCTCATCTCGATAG
>DATKFK010000146.1:0-5544 GCA_035544375.1 Thermoanaerobaculia bacterium | reverse complement strand
CGGGGCCGCGCTGGTCCTCGACCACGCCGACGACGTCGAAGGACTGGTCGTGGAATCCGAGCCGCCTGCCGATCGCCGTGCGGTTGCCGAGGAGCGCCCGCGCCGCGCCGCGGTTGAGCAGCGCCACCAGGCGACTGCCGGCGCGGTCGCGGTCGGTCAGCGGCTGGCCCGAAAGCAACGGGGTGCGCAGCGCCTCGAAGTATCCCGGGACGACGAGCTGCCAGCCGATCGATACCTCGTCGGGCACCTCCTCACCGTCGATCTTGGGACGGAAGAACCAGGGCTCTTCCGGCGGGATCTCCTTGGCGGCTCCCACGGCCTCGACCCCGGGGAGCGCCGCGAGGTTGCGGTCCAGTTGCCGGTACAGCTGCTGGATCTGACGCGGCTCACCATAGCGGGACGGGGGCAGCGAGACGTCGACGGTCAGGACCTGGCTCGAATCGAAGCCGCGGTCCTGCTCGAGGATGCGAAGAAAGCCGCGCATCAGGAGGCCCGCGCCGACGAGCAGCACGAACGCGAGGGTGACCTCGAACGCCACCAGGCCGCGCTGGAGCCGCTCGTGGCGGGGGCCGGCCGTGGCGCCGCGCTCGCCGGATCTGGCCGCACCGGGGCGGGAGGCGTACCAGGCGGGCAGCAGCCCCGAGACGACTGCGCTCGCCATGGTGACCAGGGCGGTGAACAGCAGGGCCCTGCCGCCGAGCGCCACCCCGAGACTCGCCGGGAGATAGACCCCTCGCGGATCGGGCAGGAAACGGAGCGCCAGCTCGGCGGCGAGCAGCCCCAGTGCGCCGCCGAACGCGCCCAGCAGCAGGTTCTCGGTCAGCAGTTGGCGCACGAGCCTCGCGGCGGTGGCGCCGAGCGCGGCCCGCATGCCCAGCTCCTGCTCGCGGGCCAGCGAGCGCACCAGCTGCAGGTTCGAGACGTTCACGCAGGTCATGAGGAGCACGAACGCGACGGCCCCGAAGATGGTCCACAGCGCCTTGCTCGCCTGCAATCCGAAGCTCCGAGGCAAGGGCACCAGGCTGACGTCCAGCCCGCGGTTGGTCCGTGGGAACCGTTGCGCCAGGCCGTGAGCGAGGCTCCCCAGATCCGCCCGCGCCTGAGCCAGGGAGACGCCCGGCCGCAGGCGTCCGATACCTCCGAGGTAGGCGGCGGTGCGGTCGATGCCGTCGGCGGGCTTGAAGACCAGGGGCAGCACCACGTCGGGATCGCCACCGGGGATGCGGAAGTCCTTGGGCAGCACGCCCACCACCTCGCAGGACTCCCCTCCGAGGAGCAGCCGCCGCCCGATGGCTCGCGGATCGGCGGCGAACCGGCTCCGCCACAGCCGGTGGCTGATCACCACCACATGCTGTCCCTGCCGATAGTCGTCGGGCTGAAACAGCCGCCCGCGGGCGGCGTGGATTCCCAGCGCCTCGAGGGCGCCTGCCGACACCAGGTGGCGCTGCAGCTGCACGGGCTCCCCTTGCCCGGCGAGATCGATGCTGCCGGACGGCACGAAGGCGCCGAGTTGGCCGAAGGACCGGTTGCCGCCGCGCAAGGCGATGAAATCGGCGGGCGTGAGGGAGATGCGTTCCGGCCCGCGCTCCGGATGCGTCCCCAGGACCACGATGATGCGCTCCGGGTCGGGATAGGGAACCGGGTGTAGCAGCACGGCGTCGACGACCGTGAAGACGGAGGTCGTGGCGCCGATCCCGAGCGCCAGGGTGAGCACCACGATGGAGCTGAAGCCCGGGGATCTGAGGGCCAGCCGCAAGGAGTACGAGAGATCCTGCCTGCCTGTCATGGGGCTCCCGGATGGTCGTCGCGACGGCGGATCCCGTGCGCAAGGCCGCCTGACCTGGACCGATGCGTGCCAGACTATTTCGAGTCGGCTTCAAGGGCAACCGATCTGGCGAGAGGTGCCGCCGGCCGGGTGACGCCAAGGATCGCCGGCCGCGGCTTCGAGGTCGGCAAAGGTGAGCGTCGCGGCGCGCTTGAGATGGACGTCGCCGCCCGCCACGACGGTAGCTGATACCCTTCGCGCTGCGGGGCGCGTACTTTCACCCGTGGCAACGCCTCTCACGATCGCCGAGTGGCTGGGACCGGGCGTCCTGATAGGCTGCGCCGTCAACCCATGACGGTGAGCTGTACGATGCCAGGAGCATACCTAGCCGCATTCGCAGTAGCCTGGCTCACGTTCCGATGGATTTACCGTCGTCGCGGCTGGGGACGGTTGCCTGAGATACCAGACGAGGACTTCCTGCTCCGCTTCGGCAGGCGGTTCTCGGCTCCGCCCGATCGCGTACTCGAGGGGCGCCTGCAGGTCTCTAAAGTCCTCGGAGTGCCCGCGAGGAAGCTGGCCCCTGAGTACACGTATAGAGATCTAGCCCGGCAGGTCGAGGCTCTTGGCGACCTTGGCATGGCATGGGAAAGCCTCGAGTATCGCGTGGACACCGCGGCCCGGAGAGCCGGTGCGCCGAGGTCGCCAGAACCGGTGGGCGCTTGCCCCGAAATTGCCGACCTGGTGGCGGGCTTGATTCAGGCGCAGGTGGCGCCACCACCGGCCCCAGGGGTGGTGGTGGGAGCTGCCGCGGCCGCCTCCGGAGGCGGCATGGGAGGGAGGAGTCGGCGTCGGTTCCCTGATTGGCGCAGCGTTCGACGCGTGCGACGGATCGTAAATCATAAATGGAAAGATTCATGATCCGCAACAGACTTCGCGACACGATCATGCGGCTTGCTTGGAGCCGGGTGTTCATGTGCCTGTACACCCTTGCGTGGCTCTCGGTCTTGATCTGGGTATTCTATCGGTGGCATGGACACCTCTTTGCGAAAGTCTTGGCCAGCCTCATCTTGACCATTTTCGCTCCGACCATTGAAGACCTGGCAGAGGTTTTCAAGAACGGAAAGTGGTAGATGAGAGCATGGTATGGCGGGTGCGGAAGGGTCGTGCTCTGCTAGAACGCCCGGCGGCGCGCGGGCAGGAGCTGATGGAACGATTCGGCGTCTGCGCGCTCGCATTATTTGGCTCTGTGGCGCGAGACGAAGCGGGACCGGCGGCGTGGTATCGAGCTCGGAGAAGGTCAGCGTCGCGGCCTGCCTGAAAATGGAGCCTCCCCGTCATCTGGAAAGTCTAGCGATCAATGCTAGGATTTCAAGATGGCTGCTCATCTAGAACGGCGACGTCATCTCGCTTCCCTGGCCCGTCTGGTCAAGCAGTTCCCGGTCGTCGGGCTGCTCGGCGCACGCCAGGTCGGGAAGACCACCTTGGCGCGAGATTTCGCGGCTCGCCGCAACGGCCCGGCCGAGCAGTAAGAAGACGTTGCGCGGAGGCCCGGCGAGGAGGCCGATGAAAGCCACTGGCACCGCCGTCGCACTGAGGGCCGCTGGCTAGGGTTCGTGCTACTTCTGATGAAAAAGCTCCGGGGTCTTCGCCGGGCCCCGTGCCAGCATCAGATAGAGATATTGCCATACGGCAGTTGCCTGCGAAATCTCTAATCAGCTAGCATCCCTTGGCCGGTTGGTGCAGTCGGAAACTCAGCACGTTCAGGGCTGGTGGGTGAGTCGGTTGATCCTTGACCGGCGCGGCCCCAGCTCGGGAGGCCGCATGCCAGAGCATCCAGGGACTCCTCCGAGGATCGTCCCGAAAAAGGGTGTGCCTGACGACGAGGTGGCTGACACCTTCCAGGCCTGGTTCAAGATCAAGAGCCTCAAGATGCGGGCTACCTTCGAGGTGCTGTTTGCACTTCCTGGCCTGACGCTGCTTTTTGGCCTGTCCGCCAAGTACCTTCCGAGCACGATCACCGCGAGCAGCAAGCTGCCCATAGGCTCGCCCCTCCTGGCGGAGAGGATCGCCGTAGCTGTTCTTCTTCTACAGAGCGTTGTCGTGTTGCTGCTCTTTCTCTTCATCCCGAAGGTGCCGCAACTGGCACCAAGCGAGGGGGAAAATGAGGATCTGAGTAGACGGGTGCAGAACGGCGCAGAGGAGTTCGCGGATCTCTGGGGGCGGGCTTGGATGCTATGGGCTCTTCTTTACTTCGTCCTGGGAATAGGCGCGCTCTTGCGTTTGTGGTTTCCCGGCCTCGATTTCTCGCTGCTGACGCCGCTCAAAAACTTCATGAACAACGTCCAGACGGTGTTCTTCGTGATGTGCTTCCGGGAGCTGCGCTATCCGACCCACGGTAAACCGAGTCCGCTCTTCCCGGCCATCTCATTTGTTGCCTTGCTGGGCGTGTGCGAGGCCGTGATGCTGATCCCCGGGATTCCAAAGAGTGCGCACGATGCAGGCGTCACGCTTAGCCAGGTCTTTGGCTGGGTGACGGGTTGCGCCGGGGGAGTAGCCATCGCATTGGTGGCGGGAGCGTTGGAGAGCAAGATGCTGAACGCCCCGCGCAGGATGATCACGCTGCTCTATGTGTATGCCTCGATACAGGGAGCCTTTACGGTCGTTGGCAGAGATCCTTATCCTTCGCTGATCTTTACCAGCCTGGCGTTCGTACTCAAGCTGCTCATGTTTGCATTGATGGCATGGTTCATCGAGAGCGGTGTCATATTGTTCTACTTCAGAAAGATGATGGACTTTGACCTCAAGACCCCTGAGGAGCGGAGGGTGTTCCTGGAAAGTCGGCTCCAGACCACCTTCCCGCCGAAGGCGCCACCGCCGAGAAGATCCAGATCGCACGCGCACCGATAGGACTCCATGAGTATCTCGCGATTCAGCTCTCGCGCGATGTTTACCCGGCTGTCGTCCGCGGCTTGATCGCTGCCGGCTACCGCGCGGATCTGTTCGATCATGTCGTGGCGAGCTCCTTGGATGCGTTGCAGACGCGGCTGCTGTTCATCTGTGCGGCAGGCCGCGCGGGGCTCACCAGGCTGAGGTAAACGCCATCTTCTTCGAAGAGCAGGCCGCGCTCGCGGAGCTGCGCGAGCCGCTGCTCGATCTCCGTCGGTTCCATCCCCGAACAGCGCTCGGCAAGCGACGCGAGCTTGCGCTGCTCACCCAGCAGGCTGAGCAGCCGCCACCCCTGCGCGTCGAGGCGATGCTGGCGCAGGCTCGCGCCGCGGCTGTCGCGGATCGACCAGGAGCCGTCCGCGCTCTGCCTCGCCGCCAGCTCGGGCCGCCCCGCGCCGCCACTGCCCTGCCACCGCGATTGCCAGTCGGCGACGCGCCGCTGCAGCTTGCCCAGCCAGCGGGCGGTCGCGACCTGATAGGCGGCCGAGAAGCTGCCGTCCCTGAAGAAATACGCCAGGGAGTCCAGCTCGGCGGCTGGAAACGGATAGACCATGCCGTAGAAGTCGCAGGCGCGCAGCTCGAGGCCGTACTCCGCGGCCTGCTTGTGGTACGGACTGAAGCGGTCGAAGCGCACCGGGAAAGCCCCTGCCGGCGGCGGCAGATGCAGCAACAGCGGGATGTCGTCGTGGTACTTCCGGTAGACCGCTTCCGGCTCGCGCGGGAAGCCCACCAGCAGGTTCCAGAGCGGCTGGATGCCATGCGCCAGGCAATGCATCAGGAACTTGAGGTTCTGGAACGCCGTGGTTCCCTTGCGCATCAGCTTGAGCGTCTGG
>DATKFK010000145.1:0-5902 GCA_035544375.1 Thermoanaerobaculia bacterium | reverse complement strand
GGGCTTGCCTTTTCAGCTGCGGAGGCGAGTCCACCCGTCGTATCGATTCCCCTGCGCGGGCTCGAATTCCTCTGGGCGCTCTCGTACTCAACATGGGTAATTCACGATCATTATTCTCTACCGCACAAAACAAGCCGCAGTTTGACTTCAGCGCATTTGAAACCAACTACCGTCCCGCCGCCGCCGAGGATGCCTGGCAGCGCACGGTCGCGTTCTTCAAGCAGAATCTGAAGGCGGCCTGAGGGTCGCGCCCCGGCGCCGCCGCTGCACCACCGATGGTGTGACCACTTGATGTGTTGGGATCCGGTCGAGGCCCGGCGAAGCGAATAGGCCGGAACGCCGCCGCCAGTACGTTCAGGACCGCCGAGTCAACCGCCACGGGCGGGCCGGTGAGGTGCCCTACCGGCGCCGCGGTCTAGCGCACTAGCGTGCGGCCGCCAGCTCCGCCGCCAGCTCCGCGGCCGACGTGAGCCGCGCGAACCGCCGGCGCAAGGCGTACTCCGTCCGCGTCTTGATGTCCTCGACGCCCAGCTCCTCGCCCGGACGGTCGTAGTTGGGGATCGGGAAGGTCAGCGTGCCGTCGATGACGAAGTCCACGGCATAGCCGAGGTCCGCCGCCACCCGCGCGGTGGTTTCACAGCACTGCTCCATCTGGATGCCGGTGATGGCCAGGCGGCGGACCCCCTGGGTTAGAAGGAGGGACCCCAGGCCGGTGCTGGTGAAACAGTTCCGCGTGCTCTTGACGATCAGCGGCTCGTCTGGCCGGCGGACGATGAAGTCCATGAGCTTGAAGTGCGGGCTGTCGACCGCGAAGCCGTCGTCCTCGTCGGTGTGCAGGAAGAAGATGACCGGCAGGCCCGCCTGCCTGTACGCTGCGATCAGCGCCTGGACGTTCTGCTCGAAGGCGCGATTGCTCCGGCGCTCCCAGCGCGGCGTGATCTTGAACGAGTCCTGGGCATCGACGACGAGAAGCGCGGATTCGCTGACGGGGACCTGCGATGAATGCAGCATCCGGTTATCCCGTCGCCCCGACTACCGGCGGCCGCCCGGCCCGGTCCAGGGCTCTCTGCATCAGGATCTCCTGGCTCGAGCGCGCGGGCTCGCCCGGCGCCGGGCGGCGCTTCAGGTAGGTGCCGTCGGCCCGCAGGTCCCAGGCCTTGACGTTGTCGGCCAGCTGCACGTCCAGGATCGCCTTCAGCTCCTCCTGCAGGCGCGTGTCCTCGACCGGGGCGATGGCCTCCACCCGGTAGTCGAGATTGCGCGACATCCAGTCGGCGGAGCCGATGAAGTACTCGGGTTTGCCGGCGTTGGCGAAGTAGAAGATGCGGGCGTGCTCGAGGAAACGGCCGACGATGCTCATGACCCGGATGGTCTCGCTCTGCCCGGCCAATCCCGGCCGCAGGCGGCAGATGCCGCGCACGACGAGATCCATCTCGACGCCGGCGGCGGAGGCGGTGTACAGCGCCTCGACGATCTCGCGGTCCTCCAAGGAGTTCATCTTGGCGATGATGTGCCCGCCGCGGCCGTCGGCGCTGTTGCCCACCTCGCGCCGGATCAGCTCGAGGAAGCGCTGGCGCATGTTGATCGGCGCCACCAGCAGCTTCTTGAAATGCGGCCGGTGGACGTAGCCGGTCAGCATGTTGAACAGCTGCGCGACGTCGGCGGCCAGCTCCTCGTTGGCGGTGAACAGGCCCAGGTCGGTGTAGAGCTTGGCGGTCTCGGGGTTGTAGTTGCCGGTCCCCAGGTGGACGTAGCTGCGCAGCTGGTCGCGCTCCTGCCGCACCGCCAGCGCGATCTTCGCGTGGGTCTTCAGCCCGACGACGCCGTAGGCGACGTGCGCCCCCACGCCCTCGAGCGCCTCGGCCCACTCGATGTTGGCGGCCTCGTCGAAACGCGCCTTGATCTCCACCGTCGCCGCCACCTGCTTGCGCGCCTCGGCGGCGCGGATGAGCGCCCGCATGTTCGGCGAGTCGGACGAGGTGCGGTACAGCGTCTGCTTGATGGCGAACACCGCGGGATCGGTGGCCGCCACCTCGATGAAGCGCTGCACGCTGGTGGTGAAGGAGTCGTAGGGATGATGCACCAGCAGGTCGCCGCCGGCGACGACGCCGAAGATGTCGTCCGGATCGCCCGCGTCGCTGCCCGGCAGCGCCGCCAGCCGCGGATGGGTGACCGGCGTCCAGGGACGGAAGCGCAGCGACGGCAGCGGCACCGACGCGAGCTGCATCAGGTCGCGCAACCCCAGCGGCCCGTCGAGCTCGAAGACCTCCTGGGGCCCGATGTCGAGCTGCTCGCACAGCAGCTGGCGCATCCATTCCGGGCAGCCCTTGGCCAGCTCGAGCCGCACCACGGTGGCGAAGCGGCGCTCGCGCAGCTCCTCCTGGATCGCCTCGAGCAGGTCGTCGGCGGCATCCTCGTTGCGCTGCACGTCCGAGTTGCGGGTCACCCGGAAGGGGTGCGACTCGACGATCTCCATGCCCTCGAAGAGGCGCTGCAGGTTGTTGGCGATGACCTCCTCGATCGGCACGAAGCGCAGCGTCTTCGGCACCTGCACCCAGCGCGGCAGGATGTGCGGCGCCTTGATGCGGGCGAAGCGCAGGGTGCCGGCGCCGCCCGACAGGTGCCCGCCGGCGCCGCCGGGGGAACGCACCGACACCGCCAGCGACAGGCTCAGGTTCGAGATGAACGGGAAGGGGTGCGCCGGGTCGACCGCCAGCGGCGTCAGCACCGGGAAGATCCTGCGGTCGAACTCCTCGGCCAGATGGCGCCGCTCGGCGGGCTTGATCTCGTCCCAGCGCAGGATCTCGAGGCCGTGCTGGCGCAGCGCCGGCAGCAACCCGTCGTTGAGCAGCCGCCGCTGCTCGGCCAGCATCGGCCGCACCGCGGCATTGATCTCGGCCAGCTGCTGGCGCGGCGTGCGGCTGTCGGGCGGCAGCTCCCGCACGTTGCTGGCCAGCTGGTGCTTCAGACCGCCGACGCGCTTCATGAAGAACTCGTCGAGGTTGTTGTCGAAGATGGCAACGAACTTCAGCCGCTCGATCAGCGGGTTGGACTCGTCCCGCGCCTCGTACAGCACCCGCCCGTTGAAATCGAGCCACGAGAGCTCGCGGTTGATGAACAGCGCGGCGTTGTCGGCCGCCTGGGGGTGGAGCGCGGTAACTGGAGCCAGTGGAGCCAGTGGAGCCAGTGGAGCCAGTGGAGCCAGCGGCGCCAGTCCAGCCATCCCGGCAGGGCCCGGTCCGGTCGGGCCATCGGAGGAAGCCCCGGCGGCCGGACCGGCGGCTTCGGGGGGACGCGGTATTTGATTGGGTTCAGTCAAGCAGGATCACCTCTCCACGACGCTGGATTTCAATGAGGCGAATTTCGATTCTGTCACATCCGCACCCGGGCCGCCAGCGCGATGTTGTGACAAAGTGCGGCAAACGCGAGACATCCGGACGGAGCCTCGCGGCCGGGCCGATCGTCACGCCGCCGCCACCCAACCGTGACGCACGGCAACGTGACCGTCACCCTACGGCGCATTCACGCCTCCTACCATGGGCTTTCGAGCTCCGGGCCGCCTGACGCGGCCTGGGAACTTGGGGGGAGATCCCGATGACGCCGATCAGCGGCAAGGCCGACCTGCACGTCCACAGCAAGGCTTCCAACCGCCCGCCGGAATGGATCCTGCGCCAGTTCGGGGCGCCCGAGAGCTTCACCGAGCCGCGCGAAGTCTATCGCCTTTGCCGCGAGCGGGGCATGGACTTCGTGACCCTGAGCGACCACGACTCGATCGCCGGCGCGCTCGAGATCGCCCACCTGCCGGGCACCTTCCTCTCCGAAGAGGTCACCGTCGAGTTCCCCGAGGACGGTTGCCAGATCCATTGCCTGGCGATCGGCATCACCGAGGAGCAGCACCGCGACATCCAGGCGCTGCGCCGCAATATCTACGAATTGCGCGATTACTTCGTGACGCACGACATCGTCCACTCGGTGGCCCATCCCCTCTACCGGGTCAACGACATGCTCACCCTCTCCCAGGTCGAAAAGCTCCTGGTCCTGTTCAACCGTTTCGAGGCCTTGAACGGCATCCACGACCGCCGCGCCAACGACCTCGTGCGGCGCATCTTCGGCGCGCTGACCCGCGACGTGATCGAGGACCTGGCGGAGCGCCACCGCCTGGCGCCCACCGGTCCGACCCCCTGGATCAAGTGCTTCACCGGCGGCAGCGACGACCACGGGGGGCACTACATCGCCACCACCTGGACTGAAATCACCGGCGCCTATGGCGGCGTCGATACCTTCCTCTCCGCCCTCCGCGCCGGCCACCACCAGCCGGGCGGCCAGACCGGCTCGAGCCTGCGCCTGACGCAGAGCCTGTACAGCATCGCGCACGAGTACTACCGGCGCCAGTTCCCGCTTGGGCTCGGCAGCCGCAAGGACCCCTTTGGCGAGCTATTGCGCAATCTCGCCAAGGACCCCGGCGAAGCCGCCGCGCCGCAGGGCGCCGGCCGGCGAGGCCGAGGCCGCAGCCTCGTCGACCTGCTGGCATCGGCCGGCCGCCGCGATGCGCCCGCCGCCGCCCATCCCACCGCCGCCACCGCCGCCGCAGCAACTGCTGCCACCACCGCCGCCGGCACCGCCGCCGCCGGCACCGCCGCCGCCGAGCCCGTCGACCGCACCACCTTCGCCGCCGCCAACCGCGCCAGCCAGGACATCGCCAGGGCCCTGATGGACGGCTTCGTCCGCCATGCCCGCCGCGGCCACCTGGCGGAGAGCCTGGCCGCCGCCGCCGGCCAGCTGGCGCCGCTCGCCGTGACCCTGGCGCCCTACCTGGTGGCCTTGCAGGCGCAGCACAAGGATGCCGACCTGCTCGAGGCGGCGGCCCTGCGCTTCCTCGGCGAGCGCCATCCCGGCGCCGCACCCGGCGGCAAGAAGGCCTGGTTCACCGACACCCTGACCGACGTCAACGGCGTCGCCAAGACTGTCCGCACCCTGGCCGGCCTGGCGCGCCGGCGCGGCCGCCACCTGGTGGCGATCACCTGCGGCGAGGACAATCCGCCGCCCGACCTGCCGGTGCACGACTTCCGGCCGTTCGCCCAGTTCCCGATCCCTGGCTACGAGACGCAGACGCTCAAGCTGCCGCCGCTGCTCGAGGTGCTCGAGCACTGCGAGCGCGAGCGCTACTCCGAGATCCTGATCAGCACCCCCGGGCCGCTGGGCCTGGTCGGGCTCGCCGCCGGCAAGCTCCTGGGCATCCCGGTGACCGGCATCTACCACACCGACTTCCCGCTCTACGTCCGCCACCTCGCCGGCAGCGCCACGCTCGAGGAGATGACCTGGACCTACATGCGGTGGTTCTTCGGCAGCATGGAGCGGGTCTTCGTCGCCAGCCGCTGCTACCTCGAGGTGCTGGCCGAGCACGGCCTCGACCGCTCGCGCATGGCGCTGCTGCCGCGCGGCGTCGACGCCGAGTTCTTCCATCCCGGCAAGCGCGAGCCCCGCTTCTACCGGCGCTTCGGCATCGACCCTGGCGCCTTCAAGTTCCTCTACGTCGGGCGGGTGTCGCGGGAGAAGAACCTCGACGCCCTGATGGGCTCGTTCCTCGGCTTCCTCGACAGCGGCCGCCGGGCGCAGCTGGTGGTGGTCGGCGACGGCCCCTACCTGAAGGAGCTCGCCGGGCGCTACCGCCGGCCCGAGATCCTGTTCACCGGCTTCCTGCACGGCGAGGACCTCGCCCGGGCCTACGCCGGCGCCGACCTCTTCGTCTTCCCGAGCACCAGCGACACCTTCGGCAACGTCGTGCTCGAGGCGCAGGCGGCCGGCCTGCCGGCGATCGTCAGCGACCGCGGCGGCCCGCAGGAGATCGTGCTGCCGGGCGGCTCCGGCCTGGTGGTGGACGCGGCGGACCCGGCCGCCCTGG
>DATKFK010000144.1:0-2771 GCA_035544375.1 Thermoanaerobaculia bacterium | reverse complement strand
GATGGTGATGCCGCGCTCGCGCTCTTCCGGTGCCTTGTCGATCTGGTCGAACGCCACGAAGTGAGCCCAACCCTTGGCCGCCAGCACCTTGGTGATCGCCGCCGTCAGAGTCGTCTTGCCGTGATCGACGTGACCGATCGTCCCGACGTTGACGTGCGGCTTGCTACGCTGGAACTTCTCCTTGCCCATGGTTCACCCCCCTGACTACGGCAACTCTGGATACCTGCCTGGCCGGTTGCCCGGCTCATGTCTTCCTACGCTCGGCCGGCAGCTTGCCGGCCCATCTAACTGGCGCGGCTGGCACTAGCCAGCCAATCTACCTGGCGCGGCCGGCATCAACCGGCCACATCTATCTGGCGCGGCTGGCACTAGCCAGCCGCTTTGGCCACCACCTCTTCGCTGACGCTCTTGGGCGCCTGCTCGTAGCTGCCGAACTGCATCGTGTAATTGGCCCGCCCCTGGCTCAGCGACCGCAGGTCGGTGGCGTAGCCGAACATCTCCGACAGCGGCACCCGGCAGGCGATCACCTGCGCGTTGCCGCGCCGCTCCATCTGCTGGATGCGGCCGCGCCGCGACGTGATGTCGCCGATGACCTCGCCCATGTAGTCCTCCGGGGTCACCACCTCGACCGCCATGATCGGCTCCATCAGCACCGGGCGCGCCCGCTTGCAGGCATCCTGGAACGCCATCGAGCCGGCGATCTTGAAGGCGATCTCCGAGGAGTCGACCTCGTGATAGCTGCCGTAGATCAGGTCCACCTCGACGCCGGTCATCGGGTAGCCGGCCAGCGGTCCGGTCTCCATCGCCTCCTTGATGCCCTGCTCGATCGGCTTGATGAACTCGCGCGGGATGACGCCGCCGACGATCTTGTTGTTGAACACGAAGGTCTCGTCGGCGTCCTCCGGCAGCGGCCGCAGCTTGATCTTGGCGTGGCCGTACTGGCCATGACCGCCGGTCTGCCGGATGTAGCGCCCCTCGCCCTCGGCCTCCCGGGTGATCGCTTCGCGGTAGGCGACCTGCGGCTTGCCGACGTTGCAGCCGACGTTGAACTCGCGCACCAGGCGGTCGGTGATGATCTCCAGGTGCAGCTCGCCCATGCCGGAGATCAGGGTCTGCCCGGTGTCCGGATCGGTGTGGACGCGGAACGTCGGGTCCTCCTGCATCAGCTTCGCCAGCGCCGTGCCCAGCTTCTCCTGGTCGGACTTGGTCTTGGGCTCGATCGACACCGAGATGACCGGCTCGGGAAAGCTCATCGACTCGAGCACCACCGGCGACTTGGGATCGCAGATGGTGTCGCCGGTGGTGACGTTCTTCAAGCCCACCGCCGCGGCGATGTCGCCGGCCCACACCTCGGAGATCTCCTCGCGCTTGTTGGCGTGCATCTTCAGCAGGCGGCCGATGCGCTCGTTGGAGCCGCGCTTGGCGTTGAGCACCGAGGTGCCCGAGTCGACGTGCCCCGAGTAGACGCGGAAGAAGGCGAGCTGCCCGACGAACGGGTCGGTCATGATCTTGAAGACCAGCCCGGAAAACGGCTCGGTGTCGTCGGAGTGCCGCATCACCGCCTTGTCGCCGGCGAGGTCGGTGCCCTGGATCGGCGGGATGTCGAGCGGCGACGGCAGGTAGTCGACGACGGCGTCGAGCAGCGGCTGCACGCCCTTGTTCTTGAAGGCGCTGCCGCAGATGACCGGCTGCAGGCGGTTGGCGATGGCGGCGCGGCGCAGCGAGGCCCGCAGCTCGTCGACGGTGATCTCCTCGCCAGAGAGGTACTTCTCGAGCAGCTGGTCGTCGGTCTCGGCGATCGCCTCCACCATCTCCTCGCGCCGGCGGTGCGCCTCGTCGAGGTGCTCCTCGGGGATGTCGACGCGCTCGTAGTCGGCTCCCAGGGTCTCGTCCTTGTAGTAGACGCCCTTCATGCCGAGCAGGTCGATGACGCCGCGGAAGCCGTCTTCCCTGCCCCAGGGCAGCTGGATGACCACCGGGTTGGCGGCGAGGCGGCTGCGCATCATCGAAACGGTGCGGTCGAAGTCGGCGCCGATCCGATCCATCTTGTTGATGAAGGCGATGCGGGGCACGCGGTAGTGGTCCGCCTGGCGCCAGACGGTCTCGGACTGCGGCTCGACGCCGGCGACGGAGTCGAATACCGCCACCGCGCCGTCGAGCACGCGCAGCGACCGCTCCACCTCGGCGGTGAAATCGACGTGCCCCGGGGTGTCGATGATGTTGATCCGGTGGTGCCGCCAGAAGCAGGTGGTGGCCGCCGAGGTGATCGTGATGCCGCGCTCCTGCTCCTGGACCATCCAGTCCATGGTGGCGGCGCCCTCGTGGACCTCGCCCATCTTGTAGTTCTTGCCGGTGTAGTAGAGGATGCGCTCGGTCGTCGTGGTCTTGCCCGCGTCGATGTGGGCCATGATCCCGATGTTGCGGGTCTTGGCGAGGGGGTACTCCCTGGTCATGGGCATTGGGGACTCACTTCACTTCTTGCGTACGTTGGGCTGATCTTCTGGGCGTGGGGCACGCCGGGGCAGCCGGCCCGCCGGGCCGGCTTGGGCTGGAGGCTTACCAGCGGTAGTGGGCGAAGGCCTTGTTGGACTCGGCCATCTTGTGCATGTCCTCGCGGCGCTTCACGGCCGCACCGGCGCCGTTGGCCGCGTCGAGGATCTCGCCGGCGAGGCGCTGGGCCATCGTCTTCTCCCGGCGCTGGCGGGAGTAGCCGACGAGCCACCGGATGGCGAGCGTGTTGGCCCGACGGGGCCGCACCTCGACCGGGACCT
>DATKFK010000143.1:0-5541 GCA_035544375.1 Thermoanaerobaculia bacterium | reverse complement strand
GACAAGCGTCTGCACACATGGCGAGACGGCGGGCACAGTGCCGTACCTGATCGGCTCGATTCCCGCGCTCGACGCCGGCAGCGGCGTTGCGGGACCGCGCCCCGCCCAGGCGCGCATGATCGGGCGCTACCTCTGCACGCCGGATGTCTGCGTCGCGTTGCGTGAGGTGGCAAACCGGCAGGGGCTGCCGGTCGATCTCATTGCCGCCCTGCGCCTGCTGGCCGAGCGGCAGGCACTGGCGGCGCATCCCTACCCTGGCCGCTGGTGGGATTGCGGCTGCCGCAGCGGTTTCGTCGCCGCCACGCTCGAAATGGCAGGCGAGGATCCTGGGCTGGGACCGGCGCTGTGGTCTCGCCTGCGTCTCGCGCCATGACGTCGTCATGGGCCTACTCGTGGGGTCCGCCGGGCCCTCGCTCGCGCTTCACAGTGCGAGGCAATCATCTGCGCCTTGTCCGGCCCGTGGAGCGCTGGCGGCTCGCCGCCTGGCGACGGATCCTCCGCTGGTATGGCGCCCGCGAGGCGAGCGAGCCGCGAGGGGACACGGCGCCGGAGGTCACTGCGCACCCGCGCGATTGGGTGGTATCGCTGAGCCGCGATGCGGAGGCGGTGGCGGCGCCCCTGGCGGCGCGGCTCGGCAGACCCAGCCGACGCTTGGCGGCGGCGCGGGAGCTGCCCCGGTTCCTCGAGCGCTGCGCTCCGCTGTCGGTGCTGGTTGTTGCCTCGCCGGACCAGCTCGATTTCGAGAGCGTCACCGCACTGCAGGGTGCCGCCATCGAGCGGCAGTGCAGGTTCGGCGTCCTTTCTGGCCGCGATGCCGCCGCCCTGAGCTTTGCCGCGGCCAAACAGCTGCTCGCCGCCGGACGCACCAGCGGGGATTGCCTGGGGTTCGACGCGGTGCACGGCCGCCAGCTGATGGACGGAATCGAGGGGCCGGCGACGGCGGCGGGAGTGCGGCAGCTGGTGACCCGCGACGCCCTGGTCCTTCTCCTAATGGCACACGGCGAGGGCTCCCATCTGCTCCTCAACGAGGCGGTCCTCTGTGGCCTGGTGGGAAGGACCGACACCTTCCGCGGCCGTCCGCTGCGCGGCGGCTGCCGGCGGGGTCACTGCAAACGGGCCTCCGGCGCCGGCCTGCCAGTGCTCCAGGTGGCTGACCTGCGCGCCGTCCTGGCGGGATTCCTCTCCTGCAACAGCTTCTCGCTAGCCGGGCAGCTCTATCCTTCGCGGGCCAGCCTGGTCGCGGCGGCAGCCGAGAGTTATCCCGCCTACGTGGTGAGCAACGCCTGGTCGACATCGTTTTCTCCCTCTGAGCTAGCCCTCCTCGCCGACCTGGCGCGCCGCGGTGTACGGCTCGGCGAGATTGTCGCGTTCCTCAATGAGGCGCGCGCGTGTCGGCAGCGAAGCGACAGCTATGTGCTGTTCGGCGATCCCTTGGCGGCGCTCCACCCGCTGCCTGCCGCTGTTGCTGCCTTTCCCCGGGTCGCGGCAGCCAACGATCGGCCGCAATGGCTCCTCACCCGCGCCCCAGGGGTCGGCCGAGTCGTCGAGTATCGCGTCGCGGGTCGACCGGTCTCCGCGGTCTTCCTCGCGCGCCGGCGGGCGTTGGCGCGAGTTCCAGTCGCAGCCGGCGGAGCGCTGGAGCGCATCGAGCGGGATGCCGATTTGCGCGCCCTGGAGCGGAGATGGTCGCATCTGGCGCCGGTGGCAGCAGTCCTGGAGGACATCCAGCACGCCGTCGAGCGGCAGATGCAGACCGGCGACGGTGAGGCCTCGACCGCGATCGCAGCGCTGGCGGTGCTACGCCACCAGATCGACGGATGCCTCGGCGAGTGTCTGGCCGAGGCCGCCCACCTCCGGCAGACCCGCCTATGGCGTCCCGTGGTGACCGCGCTCGACGGGCAGCTTGGTCAGGCTCTGCGAGCCTGGGACCGGACTTTCGCGGCCCTGACGGAGTCCCACCTGCTGAGCGGCGGTGTGGTCGGGGACCGCATCTACGATGCGCTGCATTGGGGCTATCGAGAGGCATCCTCGGTGCGCGCCGAGCGCTGTCTCCGCTGCCAGGTGCGGCTCGAGAAGATCACCCTCAAGCACCTGCGAGGGGCCGTGTCGCGCACGGTCTTCGAGTGCCCGCTGTGTGGCCCTCTGGTCAGTCACCGCAACGGTGGCCCGCTGCTGCTTCTCGGCCTCCCCGCCGAGCTGCAGCGCGGCCGGCCGGCGAAATTGGCGGCCGTCTTGACGTCGCCGGGCGGGTGCGACGCACCGGCCGAGGGTTTTCTGGTGATCGAGATCCGCGACAAGACCAAACCTCAGCCCGTCGTGCGCACCGCCTTCGCGCAGCCCCTCGTCGAGGGGCGCATTGAGATGAGCTTCTCCATCCCCGCCGATGCCGGCTTGGACCAGCACTCCATGCGCGCGGTATGGATTGGCGGACTAGAGGTCGCATTCGCCCGCAGAGTCTTCACCCTGACTCCGGATCGCCGCACCTCCTAGAGGCATGGAGAGCACAGGGAGCACATGCCTCTATCTTGCCTTTTCATAGAAGTAGGATAAGATTTAGGAAGCAGGAAGCCTGTCCACAACAATGAAAGGAGTAGGGTATGGCTGATAGTGGTGCCCCCTCAGCGGTATCGGCGGAGCTGCGAGAGCTGTTGGCGAAAAAAGCGGATATCGCCGCCAAGCTCAACCTGGCCGTGGCGGAAGTGGCGAAGCACAAGGCCGAGCTGTCGAAGACCAGCGCGGAACTGCTCCGCAAGGATCAGGCGGGCGCCCTGCCCATTCGCAGCGTCGCACGTTGGTAGGCGGCACACTGGCCGGCTGATCCGCTGTCCACCGGTCTCAGGAGAGCCGGGTTCCCTCCGGCTCTCCGCTGGCACGCCCCAGGGCTTCGCGCAGCCGTTCCGCGACCTGCCGATAGCCGGTGATCGCCGGCTGGTCGGTATCCGGAGTCCTCACATAGATCCCAGTGGTGACGGGCCGGATGATGCTCGCAATTCGCAGGTCGTTCTCGCGTGCGGTGCGCCCGGTGACCACGCAATCGACGCTGGCGTCGCTGACGCCGATGCGGGGGTAAAGCTCCCCGGCGCCGGAGACGCAGACGATCTCGCCGTCGATTCCAGTGGTGCGCAGGAAAAGCTCAGCATGCCGGGGGTATTGGGTGGAGATGCAAGGCCGCCGGCCGCGGTGCGCCGGCGGTAGCTCGCCGGAGGTCGTGAGCAGGCAGATCCTGCCGACGATGAGCGCCAGGTTGACGACCAGCGTGAGGTTCTCGCCGGATTCGAAGACATAGTCGCTGCCCGTTACCGCGACGTCAACGACACCCTGCGCCAGCAGGTGCGGCAGGTCGGTAGACCGTGCTCGCAGCACAGCGAGATCACCGTTCACCTCGAAGAAGAGCTGCTTGCTGAGCATGTCGCAGCCGAAGGCGCCTTGCACCAAGCTGCCGACCAGCTCGCGCAGCTTGCCGGCATTCGGCACTCCCAGGCGCAGCCGCCGGTCGCGGCGCGCGGCTCTGGTCCACACCGGAGGGAAGCCACCCAAGCGTTCGCGGGTGGTGACCGAGGCCATCAACGGAGGGAGCGATGCGCCTTCCACGGCGTGCCTTCCGGCTCAGCCGGCTTGCGGGCGAAGCAGACCAGCCGCGGGCTGTCCCAGGAATAGTCGCCTCCCTGCAAGGAGCCGGCGAGGCGGCGGACTTCGAGGCCGTGGCGGCTGAGGAGGGTGCGCAGCTCCGCTGGAGCGTAGAGGCGAAACGAAGCTTCGTACCTTTCCACCCTGCCGCCAGCGTAGCGGTATTCATAGGCGCGGCAGAGTCGCCCGCTGAGAGCATCGAAACGAGCGCTCTCGCGCACCTCCAGATCCGCCGATACCACCCGCCGCCGTTCGGGTTGAAAGTGGCGGACAAGGCTGTCGCGGTTCCACAGATCGAGCACCAGCCACCCGCCGGGGTGCAGCTCCGCGATCCAGCGCGCGAGCGCCTCCTCGTCCTCGCGATCGGCGCGGAATCCCCACGAATTGAACAGAGAAAGAAGGAGATCGTAGGGACCCTTGATCGGGTACTTGATGTCGCCGACGTGGAACCTGGGCGCGTGCGGCGAACGGGCGAGAGCCCTGCCGCGGGCGATGAAGTTAGCACTGAGGTCAACGGCGGTGACAGCAAAGCCGCGTTCGGCAAGCAAGCGCGAGTGACGGCCGTCGCCGCAGGCGAGATCGGCCACGGCGGCCGGTGGAGCGATCCCGGTGGTGTGCAGAATGAACTCAACCTCAGCGGCCGAGAGCTCCGGGGTGAGGAGCCCCGCAACCGAGTTGGCGTAGTCGGCACCGTAGTAACGGACGTACCATGGCGGACTGGTCGAGCCCGGCGCCGGGGTATCCTCGGCGCCGCCGATCCTGGCGATCATGCCGGCAACATCGGCGCGCCGGAAGTCGCGCCCCAGCTTGGCCGCCAGGGCCGGCCTGAGCTCCTGGTAGTAATCGGCGAGAGCGTGGAGCGCACGGCACAGCTCGCCGCGTTCCAACGCCACCGGGTAGGAAGCTGTGAGCCGCTCCAGCTCTACTGCGGACAGGCGCTGCTCAATCCGGCGGTGCCCATCCTGCGGCAGGCCATGGAGATAGAGCAGGCAGGGTAGCAGAGCATGCTCGCGGCTGAAATCGATGGAGCGCGCGGCCTGGAAGAACTCGCCGCGTCCGATCCTGGCGTGGCTGTACCAGAGCCATCCCACGAGCTTCTCGTCGATCTCCTCGAGGTCCGGGGCAGCTCCCGGTGGTTCAATGGGCACCCGCGCGAAGCGGCGGACCGGATCGTGGACGATGACGGCCTCCACCGGCAGCGGCCGCGCCTCAGCGAGGGCCTGCACGGCCAGATCGACCTTGACCACCCGCTGCCCGACCGCGAGGTATTCAACGGCGAGATCAGGGCGCCCCAGATGGGTGGCGGTGAACGACGCCAGCGGGCGAGCGTCCTGCCGGATTTCAGCGAACAGCCGCCGCTGCAGCCGCCTGATGTCGCGGTCCTCATCGACGAGCGCGATAAGGTCCAGATCTGAGAGCTCGTCGACCGCTCCACTGGCGAGGCTGCCGGCAACCGCCAGGCTGATCTCGGATCCCGACGCCAGAACGGCGAGACATCGTCGGAACACCTCCTGCGCTTCGGGCAGGCCCTCCAGGACACCCAGGAGCCGGGCGGTCGCGGTGCGGTGGTCGCCGGTCATTCTGCCTCCGGCGCGGGAGACGGCCGCACCCCGCCCGGGCAGGGGTCGGCGATCACCTGGCGCAGCCACTGCCAGGAGAGCAGCGAGGTCAGCGCGTCATATCCGGCGTCGTGCCACTGTGTGTCGAGGTCACGCCCGAGCAAGAGGCGCGTGGCCGCAACCGCCTTCGCCATCTCTTTCCACTCCGCGGCCGTCGGCCGGCGCCCGGCGTACGGCTTGGCGCCCTCCAGGCTATAGCACAGCGCATTGAGCTCGATCGAGTGATGGTGCAGCAGATCAGTGACCAGGGGCAGTGTGGTGATGACAAAGGGCAGGTCGAAGGCCGTGACGCCCC
>DATKFK010000142.1:0-12015 GCA_035544375.1 Thermoanaerobaculia bacterium | reverse complement strand
GGAAGGCAGCAGGAAGAGATCGGCGCCGACGAGCACCTCCTCGATCAGCGGCAGGCTGCCGATGAAGGTGATGGCATGGCAGATGTTGTGCTCCCGGCAGTACTGCTCGACCTTGCCGCGGTCGGGGCCGTCGCCGACCATCACCAGGCGGCAGGGGACCTGGTGCAGCACGCGCTCGAAGACCCTGACCACGTCGAGCACCCGCTTGACGGGCCGGAAGTTGGAGATGTGGATCACCATGCCTTCGCCGGGCTTCGCCCAGCGCCGCGCGCCGGGGCTGTCGCGGGCCCGCTCGTAGCGCTGGGGATCGATGAAGTTGGGGATCACGTCGATCTGGTTGTGGATGCCCAGCTGCTCGACCGAGGTGCGGCGCAGGGACTCCGAGACGGCGGTCACCGCGTCGCTTTGCAGGATGCTCCAGCGGGTCGTCTCGAGGTAGTTGGGATCGTTGCCGACGAGGGTGACGTCGGTGCCGTGGAGAGTGGTCACCACCGGCAGCGGCTGCGGCGCCACGATCTGCCGCGCCATCACGGCCGAAGCGGCGTTGGGGATCGCGTAGTGGACGTGCATCACGTCCAGGCGGCCGTGACGCGCCACCTCCACCATCTTCGTGGTGAGGGCCAGCGAATAGGGAGGATAGTCGTCGAACAGCGGATAGCGCGGCGTCACCACCTCGTGAAAGAAGAGCCGCGCATTGCTGAGCGCCAGCCGCGACGGCAGGGCATAGCTGATGACGTGCACCTCGTCGCCGCGGTCCGCCAGCGCCATCGCCAGCTCCGTGGCCACCACGCCGGAGCCGCCGTAGGTGGGATAGCAGCTGATGCCGATCCTCACCGCGGACCTCCGGGGAGGAGCGCCAGCAGGTCCCGGACCGCCAGCGGCAGCGGGCTCCAGAAGGGCTCGCCGAGCTCCGCGCCGATCAGCTGGCCGAAGTGGCGGGCGCGGCCCTCGACGGCGAGGCGGAACTCGCGCGACGACACCTTGGTCGCCGGCGGGCCCGGCGCCACGCCGGCGGCGCCGGCCGCCTTGTCCGCGACTCCGCCGCCGGCAGCATCAGGCTGGTAGAGCTGGCTGCGGTAGGCGGCGAGCGCCGCCATCTTGGCCTCCCAGGCACCCGTCACGTCGACGACGAAGCTCGGCTCGAAGGAGTGGTGCTGCATGTAGGAGAAGACCGCGGCCGGGCGGTGGGCGGCCATCGTGCGGTCGCCGCGCGCCTGCAGCCCCGAATAGAAAGCCGCCGCGGCCACCAGCTGGTGCCCGCGGGCGTGGTCGGGATGCCGGTCGTGCGGCGGCGGCCCCAGCACCAGCTCCGGCCGCCAGGTCCGCAGCACCTCGATCACCGCGTCTTCCTCCGGCTCGCCGCCGCGCAGGGCGCCGTCGCCGCAGTCGAGGAACGCGAGCTCCACCGCTCCCAGGGCTGCCGCCGCCCGCTCCGCCTCGGCCAGCCGCTGCTCGGCGGTGCCGCGCGTGCCGCGCTCGCCCCTGGTCAGGTGCAGGATGCCCACCCGGCGGCCCTGGCTGGCGGCGAGGGCCAGGGTGCCGCCGCAGGCGAGCTCGACGTCGTCCGGATGCGGCCCGATGGCCAGCACGTCGAGCTTGCTCATGGCAGGATCACCGACAGGCGGCTGGGGTCGAGATCCAGCTGCTCCCAGAAGCTCGCCGCCAGGCGGTCGCCGTACTTGCCGCGGAAATACGCGGTGCAGACGACGCGCTCCTGGAGCTTGCCGCCCGGCAGGCAGATCTGGCGGAGCGCCTCGACGCGGCGGCTCAGCACCTCGTCGCGGCGGGCCAGCGCCGGCATCGCCTTGTCGGCGAACAGGTCGATCGCCCGCAACACCTGCTCGCGGGTCTTGGCCAGCGGGCGCTCGAGAGTGGGATCGGCGGCCAGGGCCGGGCCGCGCAGGTCCTGCAGCGCCGCGTCGAGCCGGTCGCGCACCGGCGCCACGAAGTCGCCGCCGGCGCGCTCGGCAAGGGAGCGGTCGAGGCGCGAGCGCTCGCCGAGCAGCTCGGCAAGAGTCAATCCGGTCTCCTCGAGACGCTGCGCCCTGCCGGCATCCAGGACCAGGGTCTGCGGCCGGAGGGCCACCCAGGGCGCCTCGATCTCGAGCAGCGGGTAGACCGCCGCGGCCTGCGGCATGTACGAGAGCTCCCCCGGGCCGAGCAGCTGCAGCGTGGAGCCGAGCACGGCGTCGGCAATGGCCGGCCGGGCGAGGACGCCCGGGGTCACCACCGATGGGTTCTCGTCGAGGATGCGAAGGAGCTCCGAGACGCTGCCGGCGCCTGCACCGGCGCTGCCGGAACTGCCGGCGCTGCCAGCGGCACCGGCGCCGCCGGGGGCACTGGCGTGCGGGTCGGGCGGCCCGGCGGCGTTGTCGCCACGCTCGCCGCGCTCGCCGCGCAGGGCATAGCCGCCGGCGCCGCGCCACTCGATGCGCCGGCGCTGGCCGTGGCGCAGCAGGAACAGCGGGCTCGCTCCCTGCTGCGGCGCGACACGCAGCTCGTAGCCGCGCCCGGCGACCGCCGCTTCCTGGCGCGCCAGGGCCTCGGCGAGCGGGCCGCGGCGCTCGATCAGGCGCGCCAGCCAGGGACGCTCCGCCGACTTGAGCGCCGGGAGCATGGCATCGAGCAGCAGCGGGCACCGCGTTCCCATGATCGCGGCGGCAGCCCGGCAGAACGCTTCGCCGATGCGCGCCTCCGGTCTGTACCAGCGGGCGAGCGTGCGCAGCCACTCGGCATGACCCTCGCCGGGCAGCGCCTCGCCCATGGCGCGCAGGACCTCGGCCACCGCCGGTGACAGCGCGCGCATGCCGACCGGCATCAGGGGCTGCCGGTCAGGGCCCAGGTCGAAGGTGCGCGGGCCGTCGGCGGTGAGCACCGTGGCGTTCGCCACCTCGGCGTAGTCGTGGTCCTCGGTGGCCACCCAGAACACCGCCACGGCCGGCTCGCCCGCGGCTTCGAAGGCCGCCACCCAGCGCGCGGCCGCCATCATCTTGGCAAAGGTGTACAGGGGGCCGCCGAACAGGCCGGGCTGCTGGCCGGTGACCACCACCCGCGTCGCCGGATCGGCAAGGCGCCGGCAGGCGTGCTCGACGTTGCGGTGACCGTACGCGCGGTTGGCGGCCAGGAGCTCGGCGGCCACCTGGGCACGCTGCCGGCCTGCCGCGGCGGCGCCGCCGGACGCGGCGGCAACGGCGGACATGTCCGGCAGCCGGGCGGCGGGCAGGAAGCGCAGCGGCGCGAGCAGGTCGAGGTCGCTCCCGCCGAGAAAGGCCCGCGGCATCGGGGGCAGCAAGCCCTCGGCAGCCAGGTCCACCCGCAACGCGTCAGGCACCAGGCTTCCAACCGACGAGGATGAGGCGTTCGCTGTCACTGCCGTAAGGGTCCCCTTGGAAGTTGCCGTACAGACCCGTGACCTCGAGGCCGGCCCAATGCAACCCGATCGTCACCTCTTCGGGCTGGTAGGCGCGAACGCTCTCGAGGAACGCTCGCGGAGTGCCACCGGCGCCGGCGGCCTGCACGCGGATACGTTTGTTGATGCGTTTGGTTGCGGCATCGTACCAGCGCTCGATCTCGACGGTCCGGCCACCGCCATCCAGGCGCTGGACCTCGCGCGGCTGCAGGTGCCGCAAGGTGTTGGCGGTGTTCATGATGTCGATCAGGAAGCGCCCGGCCGGCGCGAGGACGCGGACGATCTCCTCGAGCACCTGGAAGTTTTCGCGCTCGGTTTCGAAGTAGCCGAACGAGGTGAAGAAGTTGAGGACCCAATCGAAGGCGCCGGCGCTGAACGGCAGGCAGCGCATGTCGCCGGCCACTCGCGGCAGGCGGTGGGCATGGGAGAGCAGGGTCAGGGAGAGGTCGTCGCCCAGGGTGCGGTAGCCGCGCCGGCGCAGCACCGCGGTGTGGCGGCCGGCGCCGCAGGCGAGGTCCAGCACGGCGCGCGGCCGCGGCTCGCCGAGCACGCGCTCGACGAAGTCGATGTGCGCCTCGGCCTCCTGTTCGTCGCGGTGGGAATACAGGCCCAGGTACTCCTCGCCGAACCATTCCCTGTACCAGGCCATCGCTTGATCATACCTAACGCTGTTCGCTGTATCCTTGAAGCTGCACGAGATTGGTTGGCTCAGAGGGGCGGTATGAACCTCGATTCGATCCTGGTACAGGGCGGGACGTTCTGGATGGGCGGCGGACCTCGCGACAACGAGAACCCTCGACATGAGGTCTGGGTGCCTCCCTTCCGGCTCGCCCGGACGCCGGTGACGCGGCAGGAATACCAGGCTTTCCTCGACGCGACGCATCACCCGGCGCCACAGTTCTGGCACGAACCGGCGTTCGCGCATCCGCGGATGCCGGCGGTGGGCCCTTCCTGGGAGGACGCGCAGGCGTATTGCGCTTGGGAGTCGCGGCGCCTGGGCTTGCAGCTGCGCCTGCCGACGGAGGCAGAGTGGGAGTGCGCTGCCAAGGCCGGCCGAGAGGTGACGTATCCGTGGGGCGACGAGCCGCCGGAATCGCTGCCCGACTACGGGCGGCGCTGGCTGGATGGGCCGGAGGCCGTCGACGCCTATCCCTCGCGGCATCCGCTGGGGTTTCTCGGGCTGGGCGAGAACGTGCACGAGTGGTGCGCCGACTGGTTCGATCCGGCTTACTACCAGTGCTCGCCGCGCCGGGAGCCCCGCGGCCCCGAAAGCGGCGCGCGCCGGGCGTCCCGCGGCGGGTCGTGGCGCCACCA
The DNA here is from genome assembly GCA_035544375.1 of Thermoanaerobaculia bacterium. GTDB lineage: Bacteria > Acidobacteriota > Thermoanaerobaculia > Multivoradales > UBA5704 > JASLEW01. The sequence continues at coordinate 7,292 of DATKFK010000142.1, read as the reverse complement.
GGTCAAGGCCAGCCGCTGCGCGGCGCGCTCGGCCATTCCGCCGGGCCTGCGCTACAGCGACTACGGCTTCCGGGTGGCCGCCGGCGGGGCAGCGCCACGATGAGCCCGATCGACGCCGGCGGCAGAGGCACCGATCCGGAAGCCGGCGGACTGGACGGCAACGGCGGAATGGGCAGCACCGGCCGCCCAGGCGCGACCGGGCGCCGTCGCGCCTGGGGTCCCGTGGCGTTTGCCGCCGCCGGCAGCCTCCTGCTGCATGGCCTGGCGGTGCTCTGGGTCTGGCACTTCTGGGAGGGCTTTGGCCGCGGCGGCATGCTCGCCTGGATCGACTTTCCTTCGTCCCTGGCCTACCTGCGCCTGCGCGGCGGCGCGAAGCTGGCCTTCAGCCTTGCGGTCGGCGGCTTGCAGTGGGCGATCCTCGGGGCCGGCTTGAGCCTGCTCTTCGGCACCTCGGCCCGGCCACCGGCGGACTGATCCTGCCCGCGGCGCCGGCGGCGCGAGCGGCGCCGCCACGAGCGCCGCGCCAGGTTACAATCGCCTCATGGTGCAGCTGGGCTCCGTCCGCGTCGACCCGCCGCTGTGGCTGGCCCCCATGGCAGGGGTGACCGACCGCGATTTCCGCCTGATCGTGCGGCGGATCGGCGGCGTCGGCGTGGTCTCCATGGAGTTCATCTCCTCGCGGGCGATCGTCTCGGGCAACCAGAAGACGCGCGACCTGATGTACTTCAGCCCCGAGGAGCGGCCGCTCGCCATCCAGATCTACGGCTCCGATGTCGCCACCATGCGCGAGGCGGCGCTGGTGGTCGAGGAGCTGGGGCCCGACATCTGCGACATCAACATGGGCTGCCCGGCAAACAAGGTGCTCAAGGGCTGTGCCGGCGCCGCCCTGATGGCCGACCTCGACCTCGCGGAGCGGATCATCCGCGCGGTGCGCGGCGTCTTGTCCATCCCGCTCACCGTCAAGTTCCGGCTGGGACTGGACGACTGCCGCCGCAACTACCTCGAGCTGGGGAAGATCTGCGAGGCCAACGGCGTTGCCGCGGTGGCGATGCACGCGCGCACCGCGCGGCAGATGTACACCGGCGAGGCCGACTGGTCGCACCTGGCGCGGCTCAAGGAGAGCCTGGCCATCCCGGTGATCGGCAACGGCGACGTGCGCGAGCCCGAGGATGCCCTGAGGATGCAGGCCGCCACCGGCTGCGACGGCATCATGGTCGGCCGCGGAGCCACCCGCAACCCGTGGATCTTCCGCCAGATCGCGGCGCGGATGTCGGGCGGCCGGCTCGCTCCCCCGACCCTCGCCGAAAGGCGGGCCCTGATCCTCGGCCACTTCCAGATGGTGGCGGAGCGCGAGAGCTCGGCCTTCGCGATCCACAAGCTGCGCAAGTTCACCGGCTGGTACACCCACGGCCTGCCGAACGGCCGCCGGCTGCGGCAGGAGATCAACCAGCTGCCGGACGTCGCCAGCTTCCTGGCCGCGGTCGAGAGCTTCCTCGACGAGCTGGTCGCAGAGGAGCGCGCGGCCTAGCCCAGCTGGCAGGCTGCTGAAAAAGCCCGCACCGGCAACCCGTTCGGGCCGCCAGTCTCGCTCCACGGCGGCATCCTCCGATCCGGCAAGACCCCTTGGCACCTTCCGACATCAAGGTCACCTCGTCGCCGGACGAGCATTCCGTCGTCGTGCCGCAGGCGCCGGCCGCGGCCCTGCGGGCGGTCGGCACGGCCGCCGCGGAGTGGGGCGCGGAGTTCGAGCCGGGTGGCGAGGGCGGCAAGCTCCACCTGCCCGTGGTGGCGGGGCTGCGGCGCGGCCTGCTTTCGGGACCGGTGGCGGTCGAGCCTGCCGGCGCGGGATCGCGCGTGGTCTTCCGGCCGGCGACGCGGGACTATTACCTGGAAACCTCGGTCATCGCCCTGCTGGCGGTGGCCGGCGCCGGCGCGGTGCTCACCGTGATCTGGCCGCTGTTTCCCCAGCTCCTCCCCGGCGCCCCGCTGGGCGCCGTGCTGGCGGTCGCCGGCTGGCTGCTGGTGGCCCCGCGGCTGCGCGGCAAGGGGCCGGAGGAGTTTCTGGCCCGCGTCGCCGGCCATGCGGCCGCCGGGGAATAGCGCCCACCCTTCGGCGTGTATATAGTGGTGCAGGTTCTTTGGCAATTGGGGGGCGTACCGGTTTCGACGGGGAACAAAAGCGGAGCAGAGGCGGCGTGTCCGAAGTCCACCCGTAAAGTGGAACGTTTAACTGCGAACGACAACTTCGCACTCGCGGCCTAAATAACCGCGACGCACCGATGAGAGCGCGACCCGCGGCGCTCATCGGCGCGACGCCAAAGCGGGTCAAGGGGTCCGGATGCCTTGCGCCGGACCCTGATATACAGCAAGGCTGGCCGCCGCGCCAGGCGCCTTCTTCCGACGCGCGAGCGGCGAGATAGTAAATAGAAGGCTACGCACGTAGAAACCTCTGAGACGCGTTTTCCGGACGTGGGTTCGACTCCCACCGCCTCCACCATTTTCCTTCCCACCCAAAACCCTTCTTTTCTGGCGGATTCCCGCGGCCTGGCGCCCCGGGCCAGGTGAGCGCGGTGTGCCTGGCGACGAGCTCAGGCGCCGGCGAATGCCCGTTCGATGCTCTGGGCGAACGGCGGCTCGAGCACTCCCACCTCGGTGACGATGGCGGTGATCAGGTCGTGAGGGGTGACGTCGAACGCAAAGTTCACCGCCTCGGTGTCGCGCGGGGCGATGCGGGTGCCGAAGACCTCGGTCACCTCGTCGGCGCGGCGCTGCTCGATGGGTATCCCCGCCCCGTCCGGAGTGGCGCGGTCGATGGTCGACAGCGGCGCGGCGACATAGAACGGCACGCGGTGGCGCGCCGCCAGCACGGCGACGGTATAGGTGCCGATCTTGTTGGCGGTGTCGCCGTTGGCCGCGATCCGGTCCGCCCCCACCACGATGCGGTCCACCAAACCTTGCGCCATCAGCGTGCCGGCGCTCGAGTCGGTGACCAGGCGGAACGGGATGCCGAGCCGGCCGAGCTCCCAGGCGGTCAGGCGGGCGCCCTGCAGCAGGGGCCGGGTCTCGTCCACCCAGACCATCTCCACGCCGCGCCGCGCCCAGGCGGATTGGATGACGCCCAGGGCGGTGCCGTAGCCGGCGGTCGCCAGCGCCCCGGTGTTGCAGTGCGTGAGCACGCGGGAACCGGCCGCGAACAGCGCCGCGCCGTGCTCGCCGATGCGGCGGTTGATCGCGACGTCTTCGGCGGCGAGCCGGTGCGCCCAGGCGAGCAGGGCGCCGGCCGCCGCCGCCGGGCCGGACGGGGCGCTCCGCGCGAAGACGCCGCGGCCGCGGTCGAGGGCCCAGCGCAGGTTCACGGCGGTGGGACGGGTGGCGGCCAGCAGCTCCGCCACCGCCGCGAAGCGCGGCGCCAGCTCGGCGGCGTCCCGCACCGTCGCCACGCCAAGCGCCAGGCCGTACGCGGCCGCCACGCCGATGGCCGGAGCGCCGCGCACCGCCAGCCGGCAAATGGCATCCGCCACCTGCTCGGGCGTGCGGCAATCCAGCCAGACCTCTTCGTCCGGCAGCCGGGTCTGGTCGAGCAGCCACAGCGAGCCGTCCTGCCAGCGCAGGGGCGAGAAGGGCGGCGGATCGCTCATGACCTTGGATCTTACCTCGCCGCGCGGGCGGCGTCAGGCCGCGCCCGGCACTTGTGAGATCATCGGCGCCGCATCGAGGGCGTACGCGATCCGATCCACGGAGGAAAAGTGAAAGGCACGACCCGAGACCTCGGCTTCTCGACCCGCGCGATCCATGCCGGACAGCCGCCGGACCCGCGGACGGGAGCGGTGGCCGTTCCCATCTACCAGACCTCGACCTACGTGCAGCTCGGCCTGGGCGAGCACCAGGGCTACGAATACGCGCGCGTGCAGAATCCGACCAGGGAGGCGCTCGAGCAGAACCTCGCCCAACTCGAGGGCGGGGTGTCCGGCCACGCCTTCGCCTCGGGGATGGCGGCCATCGCCAGCCTCATGACCCTGGTCAAGGCGGGGGAGCACGTGGTGGTGTCGCGCAACGTCTACGGCGGCACCTATCGCTATTTCACCCAGGTCCTGGAGCGCAACCAGGTGTCGTTCTCGTGGGTGGACAGCAGCCGGCTGGAAGCGGTCGCCGCGGCGATGACCCCGGCAACGCGAATGGTGTTCATCGAGACGCCGACCAACCCGGTCATGGACATCTCCGACATCGCCGGCGCTGCCGAGATCGCCCACGCCCACGGTGCTCTGCTGGTGGTCGACAACACGTTTCTCTCTCCCTACCTGCAGCGGCCGCTCGAGCGCGGCGCCGACATGGTGGTGCACTCGACCACCAAGTTCCTCAACGGCCACAGCGATTCCGTCGGCGGCGCGGTGGTTTGCGGGCGCCGGCAGGATGCCGACTGGCTGTTTTTCATGCAGAAGTCGATGGGGGCCATCCTCTCCCCGTTCGATTCCTTCCTGGTGATGCGCGGCGTCAAGACTCTCGCCGTGCGCATGGAGCGGCACGAACGCAACGCCGCCGCCGTGGTCGGGATGCTCGCCGCGCACCCCAAGGTGCGGCAGGTCCTTTACCCCGGTCTGCCGGACCATCCCGGGCGCGACGTCCATTGCCGCCAGGCCTCGGGCTTCGGCTCCATGATCACGCTCGAGATGGGCACCTACGCCGCGGCCAAGACCTTGCTCGAGAGCGTCAAGGTGCTGAGCCTGGCCGAGAGCCTCGGCGGCGTCGAGAGCCTCATCTCCCACCCGGCCAGCATGACCCACGCCTCGGTCCCCGCCGAGCGCCGCATCGCCCTGGGGCTGACCGACAGCATGGTGCGGATCTCGGTGGGGATCGAAGACGTCGAAGACCTGCTGGCCGACCTCGACCAGGCGCTGGCAAAGGTCTGACGTCCCGGTACCAGACCTACATCAGACTCACGCTAACGTCCCGTCAGATCTCGCGTTCCGGGCTATGTCCCGTCACCAGCGGTGGGGTGGCGGCGGTCCGCCGCGATTCAGAAATCGGTGTCGTCGGGGTCCGCGGCGTAGGCGAGCTCGTCCTCTTCATCGTCTTCATCGGAGAATTCGGCCTGCTTGTCCACCGAGCTCGCGATCCAGTCCAGGAAGCCCTGGTCGCCCTGGCTGGCGCCGAACGAGAGGATCTCGGGCAGCTCGTAGCTGTGCAGCTCGCGGATGGTCGCCGCCACGCCCGCGAACTCATCCTGCAGGGTCTTGACGATCAGCAGGAGCTCGCCGTCCTTGCAGATCTTCCCCTTCCAGCGATAGATCGAGCGGATGGCGGGGATGATGTTGACGCAAGCCGCCTGGCGGCGGGCGACGAGCTCGCGCGCGATCAGGTAGGCCTGTTCCTCAGTGCCCACGGTGGTGACCACGACGATCGCGCGCATGGCGGCCACGTTACTGCACCCCCGTCGAGGGAGTCAATGCGAGGCCCGCATCCTCACGCCCGCCCGAAATGGCTCCTCGCCCGGCACGCGCGCTCGCGGCAACCGAGCCCGGTACTCGTCGTGGCCCGGCTGCCGCGATCCCTGTCGCAATCCTGCTGGCATGGCCCTCTTCGGCTCGCCACCCCCCTCTCCGGGTCAGGTTCCGGCGGCACAGCAGGATCAAGCGCCGAGCCAGCGGCAAGCTGAATGGCTAATCGCGGCAACTACAGGACTTCGCGGAAGGGCACGAGCGCAGGACAGCGACAGGAATTGGGCGACCGGCCTTCGGGCCGACCGTGCCCTCAGCAGGTGAGCGGCGCGACTCGGAAGTCTTGACTAATGAAATGGGGGATCGTATATGATCCCCCACAGGATGCCACGATGCCCCGCAGACGCGGCAAGAAAATCCAGGGCTGGAGCGCCGACTACGACAAATGGCGCATTGAGCAGCTTGTCGACCTCGGTCTCGAAACTAGCGAGAACAGCTTCGTTGCGCGCGTGGTGCGCGAGTGGCTTGAAGCCAAACAAGACGAGCATTCAACGATCGGGCTTACGCCCGAAGCCTTCCTCCAGCAGCAGCAGTCAAAGGGAAGCGGGAAGTTGCTCAAGCTCACTCCAACGCCGCCGCTCAAGCCACCAGAGCAGCGCGAATCTCGCCGCGTTGTTTCGGGAGAGTGACTGGGCAGGAAACGGGGCGCCGACGCATGCGGGGGGCTTCGTGTGGTACGGTTCGAGCACATCCTATTTGCATGGGGGGCAAAGCGGCGCGTTTGGACCGACGCCCGGCCTCTCCATTGGGGGGCGGTGATGCCGGCGCCCGAATCCTCAGCGCTCATCGACCGGGTGGACTCTGCCGACAGGCCGGTCGGCAAGGTAAGGCGCGGCGAGGTCTTCGAGAAGCGGGCGGGGTTCCGCGTGGTCCATGTCTTCGTCTTCGATTGGGAAGGTCAACTGCTTCTCCAGCAACTCGGCAGACATCGGGACCGCAACCCCCTGAAGTGGGGGTCCTCGGTCGCCGGCTACCTCAACGCCGGGGAGGACTACCTTGAAGCTGCGCAGCGCCGCTTGAGGGAGGAACTCCGACTTGAGACACCCCTCGCCAAGTTCGGGAGCGCGGTGATGCCCGACCAAGAGGCCCGGAAGTTCATCACGCTCTACCTAACCAGGGCGGACCAGTCGGCCGTCAGGGTGGCTGAACCAGGCCACATCGAGTCCGTGCGCTTCGAGCCGGTTCCAGCGATCCGACGCCAGATCGAGCAGTGGCCCAAGAACTTTACCGAGACATTCCACTTTCTTTTTCGGTTCTATCTCTCAACCCTACGTCTCACGGGTGCAAAGGAGTGGGAGGACCTGGACGGACCGGTCCCGGACTGGAACGCTTAGGGGGCGCTGGCGAGGCCCCCTGGGGCCTGGCGGGGACTAGGTGAACATCAGGCTTCTTGCCCGGAGCCGCCCGGGTGAACGCGGTCGGGGCCTTGGCCGGCGGGAGGGCCGATGCAAAGTTGTAAACCGCTCCCACCACGTCGAGCGTGCCGAGCAGACCAAGAATCACGAAGTTGAACCGGGTGACACTGCCGAAGCGGCGATATCGACTTCCGGTCGGCTTGGTTCTGATGAGGGTAAGGTCAGTGATGCCGAGGCGGCGCTCAAGCTGCCGTACCGCATTTCTTGTATCTCTGTAGTAACCATGCTGCGTGTGGGTCCCGAGGATCGAAAGCGCTGCCACAACGAAGCCGATCACGAAAACTGCCCCAGCGAGAAGAGGCGGCTTGGCTTGGCCGAGCAGAGTGATAGCCGCCGCGATGATGGCAGAGTTCAGGACGACGTAATCACGCGACCTGTCCGC
>DATKFK010000141.1:0-8062 GCA_035544375.1 Thermoanaerobaculia bacterium | reverse complement strand
AACATGGACGTTCTCGCGGAGGTCATGTCGCTGCTGCGGACCAAGGGCCAGCTCTACGGCCGCATCGAGCTATCCGCGCCATACGGCTTGGAGTTCCCCGGGGGCAAGGGAATCTGCCTCATCGTAACCCGGGGCTCCTGCTTCCTCGGTGTCGATGAGCACCCCATCCTCCCCCTCGTCGGGGGCGACTTCGTATTCCTGCTCACCCCCGAGACCTACTCGCTTCGGAGCAGCCTCGAGACGCGCTTACGCTCCGTTCTTGCGGTGACCACGCCGGAGGCATTTCACCGCTCGCGGCTGATCGAGCACGGCGGCGGCGGCCCTCCGACTTCGGTGGTCGCTGGTTGTTTCACGTTTGCCTCGCCTGAAAGCGAACTGCTGGTCAAGCATCTCCCGCCGATCATCCACCTGCCGTCATCAGGGCCGGATGCGACCCCCTGGTTCCAGTCGACGCTCCAGTTCATCGCAGCCGAGACCGCACAGGACTTGCCCGGGTCCACGGCGATCGTGGATCGGCTCGCCGAGGTGCTCTTCGTGCAGGCGATGCGCAGCCGAGTTCAGTCGTCCCTGTTGACCGGGAGCCCGAGCTGGCTCCGGGCGCTCGGCGATGCGCAGGTTGGCGAGGCGCTCCGGCGGATGCACACCGAGCCTGGCCGCGCGTGGACGGTGGCGGAGCTCGCGCGCAGCGTGTCGATGTCCCGCTCGGCCTTCGCCACGCGGTTTCGTCAGCTCGTCGGTGAGACGCCGCTCGATCACCTTACCCAGTGGCGAATGGTGCGGGCCGCAAGCATGATGCGGGAGAGCCGGCCGATGAAGCTCGCGGCGATCGCGTCCGCCGTTGGATACGAGTCTGAGAGCTCCTTCGGAAAGGTGTTCCGGCGGGTCATTGGCATCTCGCCGGGCAGGTACCGGCTGAACCACGGGCTGGAGAAAGCGTTGTCGGGTTGACGCGCTTTACGCTGGTGAAGGCGTGGCGCGGGTCCCCCAGGTGACCGCACGGGCAGGGGTTCATTCATGACGAGGCGACCCCAGACCAACCGCCGAGTTGCTCGGTAGTGAGCCGTGACCGGCAAGAAGCCCCAACGGGGCTTGGCGGGCATGGGCACCAGCTAGGGCCGGCGGGCAGCCGAGCGTGCGGCAGGTCCGCGGGGGAGGCCCCGCGGTCCTTGCCTGGGTTTGCCTGACAAGGACCGCTGCAGGCGCGGATCAGCAGAAATTCGTCGTACAGGTCTGGTTGTCGCAGGTGGTGCAGGTGTGCAGACCCCCGCTGAAGGTACAGATCTGAGGGCAGGACGCGGGCGAGTACCCACCAGCCACCGGCAGCAGGGCGGACCTGCCGAGTTCGACTAGGGTTTCGCGATGCAGTACGAGCTTCCGGTGCAGTCTCTTCATGTCTTCTCCTTTCAGGTAGTCCTACTCTTCTTGTGCGCTACTTGACAAGAGTTGAGACGCCCTGGCTAGCCCAACCTCCACAGAGTTTCAGCCAACTCGCTGAAAACCAAGAACCGGCCCTGGGTTTCGTCACTCCCCGGCGTTGCGTAGGGCCACCGCCCGGATCGCCCTCTGCCGTCTTTCGTCCTCGACGATCTCACGGACCGCCTCGAATTCCGCCAGCGGCAGGAGTAAGGTCTCCGGGAGCTCGGCGATGAGGAGCCACGACGCCGGGACGACCTGGACGCCGCTCGGAGCGCTGGGATCGTCGGGCGCCAGCGCCATGCTCCTGGCGCTGCTACCCCCTAACGGTCGGCTTACGAGGTCTGAAGGTTCGAGGCGGCGATAGGAGGAAGACGCCGGCAGCTAATGCGCTGCACGCATCGGCGAGTCATCGGGCGGTGCCCTCAGTCCAGGCTCTTGCGGAAACGCCGCGAGGCGAGCGTCAGGAGGAAGGCGCCGATGCCCAGCAGGGCGAGGGCGTCGGGCCATAGCGCCGCGAGGCCTGAGCCGCGCAGGAAGATGCCGCGGATGACGTTGGCGTAGTAGCGCACGGGAACCGCGTAGGTGACGACCTGGATGGCGTGCGGCATGTTCTCGATCGGGAAGAGGAGACCCGAAAGATAGATCATCGGCACCATCACCACGAAGGCCGAGAACATCATCGCCTGCTGCTGGGTGTTGACGAGGGTCGAGACCAGCAGGCCGAGACCCAGCGTGTTGAGCAGGTAGAGCAGGGTGAGCAGCATCAGCAGCAGCAGCGAGCCGCGCAGCGGCACGCCGAACAGCCAGCGCGCCACCCCGGTCACCAGCAGCATGTCCACCAGGCCGATGACCACGAAGGGCGCCAGCTTGCCGACGATCAGCTGCCACGGGGCGAGCGGCGTCACGATGATCTGCTCGAGGGTGCCGATCTCCTTCTCGCGGACCACGGCCATCGACGGCATCATCATCACCACCAGCATGAGCACCAGGGCGAGGACCGCCGGGACGTAGAACCAGCGACTCTTGAGGTCCGGGTTGTACCAGACGCGCGGCACCAGCTCGACCCCGCCGCCGGCCGCCGCCGCCGACGCAGCCCCGGGCCGGCGCACCAGCTCGGCGCCGACGTCGCCGAGGATCTTGGAAGCGTAGCCCAGCCCGACCACGGCGGAGTTGGCGTCGGTGCCGTCGGCCAGGACCTGCACCCGCGGGGGGCGGCCGGCGGCCACGTCCTCGCCGTAGCGGCCGGGGATGACCAGCGCCACCTGGGCCCGGCCGTCCACCAGCCACGGCTCGACCTGGTCGGCGGAATCCACGGCGCCCACCAGGGAGAAGTAGCCTGAGGCGGTGAAACGGTCGGTCAGGGCGCGGCTTGCCGGCGTGCGGTCCTGGTCGACGAGCAGCGTCGGCACGCGGTTGACGTCGGTGTTGGCGGCATAGCCCAGCGCCAGCATCTGGATGAGCGGGCCGGCGACCAGGACCGGGATCATCCTGCGGTCGTGGCGCAGCTGGAACAGCTCCTTGACGATCACCCGCAGCAGCCCGTACACCTCAGACCTCCTTCCGGGCGAGCCGCACGAAGGCCAGGCCCAGGACCGCCACGGCGTAGGCGAGCAGGAAGGCGATGTCCCGGCCGTACGGCGCCAGCCCGGCGCCCTTCAGGATCACGCCGCGCAGCACCACCAGGAAGTAGCGCGCCGGCACGGCATAGGTGATGACCTGCACCGCGATGGGCATCGAACGGATCGGGAAGATGAAGCCGGAGAGCAGGATCGCCGGCAGCATCGAGGTGCCGGCGCCGATCTGGAACGCCATCGCCTGGGAATCGGCGATGCTCGAAACCAGCAGGCCGAAGCCGAGGGCGCCGACCAGGTAGATGAAGGTGATGACGAAGAGGTCGAAGTAGCTGCCGCGCACCACCACCCCGAACAGGATGCGGGCGGCCAGCAAAATGATCACGGTCGCTGCCAGCGAGATCGACAGGTAGGGGACGGTCTTGCCGACCAGCAGCTCGCCCGGCGACAGCGAGCTGACGCGCAGCTGTTCCATGGTGCCGCGCTCCTTCTCGCGCACCACCGACATGGCGGTGGACAGCACCGCCGTGAGCATCAGGATGAAACCGATCAGGCCGGGCACCAGGAACTGGGTCGTCTTGAGCTCCGGGTTGTACCAGACCCGCGGCTCGTAGTCGATCGGCGCGGCGGCGACCGCCGCGGCCGCCGTGCCTCCCGGGGCGCCGGCACCGCGGCTGGCGCCCGCGGCGCGCACCACCGCGACGCTGGCCTCGCCGGCCACCGCCTCCGCATAGCCGAGCACGGTGGTGGCGGTGTTGGCGTCGGCGCCGTCGAGCACCATCTGGACGCGCGCCGTGCGGCCGGCGGCAACGTCGCGGCCATAGGACTCGGGCACGATCAGGATCGCCGCGGCCCCGCGGCGCTCGGTGAGGCGCGCGAGGTCGGAACCCGCCGGCAGGTTGGCGACCAGGTCGAAGTAACCGGAATTCACGAACGCCGACGCGAGGTCCCGGCTGGCGGCGCTCTTGTCGCGGTCCTCGATCGCCAGGCGGATGTGACGCACGTCGAAGTTCACCGCGTAGCCGTAGAGCAGCAGCATCATCGTCGGCAGGCCGAGCAGCATGCCGAGCGTGAGCGGGTCGCGGGCCGCCTGGCGGTACTCCTTGACCGCGATGGCGCGCACCTTGGCGAGCTTCATCGCCTGGTCCCGGCGCTTTCGATCAGGTGGATGAAGACGTCCTCGAGCGATGGCACGATGCGCTCGATGCCAAAGGGCTCGTTGCCGTCCTCGGTGAGCGCCGCGGCGATGCGCCGGCGGCCCTCCTCCGCGTCGGCCACCACCACGTGCAGGCGGGTGCCGAACACCGTCGCCTCGAGCACCCAGTCGGCGGCTTCGAGGTGCCGCAACGCGTCGATAAATCGGGGGCAGGTGACCTCGAGCAGGGCGCGGCCGGCGAACACCTCCTTGAGCTCGGCGACGGTGCCCAGGGCGGTCAGGCGGCCGTCGTGCATGAGCGCGATGCGATCGCACCGCTCGGCCTCGTCGAGGTAATGGGTGGTGACGATGATGGTGACCCCGGCGCGCGCCTGGTCGTCGATCAGCTGCCAGAAGCGGCGGCGCGAGACCGGATCGACGCCGCCGGTCGGCTCGTCGAGAAAGACGATGTCGGGGCGGTGCAGGAGGGCGCAGCCCAGCGCGAGGCGCTGCTTCCAGCCGGCGGGCAGCGAGCCGGTGAGCTCCTTCTCCTTGCCGGCCAGGTCCGCCAGGCCGAGCGCCCAGGCCTGCCGCTCGGCGAGCTGGGCGCCGCGCAGACCGTAGATGCCGCCGAAGAAGCGCAGGTTCTGCTCGACCGGGAGATCGTCGTAGAGGCTGAAGCGCTGGGTCATGTAGCCGATCCGCCGCTTGACGAGCTCGGGCTCGGCGGCGACGTCGATGCCGGCAATGCGCATGCGGCCGCCGCTCGGGTGCATCAGGCCGCAGAGCATGCGGATGATGGTCGATTTGCCGGCCCCGTTGCTGCCGAGCAGACCGAAGACCTCGCCGCGAGCGACGGTGAAGCTGACGTCGTCGACGGCGGTGAAGTCGCCGAAGCGCTTGACCAGCCCCTCGACCTCGATGACCGGCCCGGCGGCTTTCTCGGCGCCGCCGGCAGGCTCCCCGGCCGCGCCGCTCATCGTCCGACCGCCCGCTCGAGGTTGGCCAGGGCCAGGCGGACCTGGGTGAGGGCGCTGGTGCGGTCCAGGGCCGATCGCAGCAGCGCGGTCTCGGCGTCGAGCAGCTCCGAGGAGGGGATGACACCCTCGTGGTAGCGGTCGCGCGCCACCCGCACGTTCTCGCGCGCCGAGTCGAGGTTGCGGTCGGCGACGCCGGCGGCCTGGCGCGCGTTGGCAAGCTCGATCAGGCGCTGGGTGACCTCCAGCCGGACGCGCCGCTCGAGGTCCTCCAGGCGATGGCCCATGGCGTCGGCCTGGGCGTCGATCTGGGCGGCGGCGGCGGCGGTGCGGCCGCCGTCGAACAGCGACAGCGAGATCACCGCGCCGATGCTCCAGCTGCTCTTCCAGCGCGCCTCGAGCGGCAGGATGCGGGGGTTGGGGTTGGCGTAGTCGTAGCCGCCGGAGAGGTTGGCCTGGGGCCGCAGCGCGGCGCGGGCCGCTTCGGCGCTGGCGCGGCCGGCGGCGATGCGGCTGCGCAGCGCGACGATCTCCGGCCGCGCCGCGAAAGCCGCGGCGGCGAGCGCCTCCGGCGGCTCGGCGCCGGTGAGCGGCGCGGCCGCCGCCGGACCGGCCGCGAGTGAGGCAGCCGGCGAGGAGCTGGCCGGACCGGCGGCGGGCTCGGGCAGCGGCTCGGTCGGCTCGATGGCGGTGTCCGCCGGCAGGTCGAGCAGCCGCAGCAGGTTGGCGTTGGCCACGGCTGCCGCGCCGGCGGCCTGCACGCGGGCAAGCTCCGCCTGCTCGCGCTGCACCGAGACCGCCAGCACCTCGTTGGCGGCGGCCATGCCGACGTCGCGGCGGTCGCGGGTTTCCTTGAGATGCGCGTCGTAGTCGGCGAGCGACTCGGCGAGGACGCGCTCGCTGTCGCGCGCCGTGACCAGGCTCCAGTACGCCGCCGCGATCTCCTGCGCCAGGTCGGAGCGCCCCTGGGCGAGGTCCTGGTTGGCGGCCGCCAGCTGCTGGGCGCTGGCGGTCACGGTGTTGGTGACCCGGCCGCCGGTGTAGACCGGCAGCGCCAGCCCGAGGTGCCCGCGGTAGCTGTCGGGGATGTTGGGGAAGACCGTCTCGGTGCCCAGTCCCGGCAGCGTCAGGCGCAGCTCCGGGACGTCCGACTGCCGGGTGTAGGAGGCGGAGGCGTCGATCTGCGGCAGCCTCTCGGAGCGCGCGCCGGTCAAACCGGCGCCGGCGGCGGCGGCCAGCGACCGCAGCTCGGCAAGGTGCGCCGAGGCCTCGCGCCCGCGGCTCAGCGCTTCGCCCAGGCCCAAGCGCAGGACCCTGCCGTCGCCGGCGGGCGGGGTGGCTCCCACCGGGACCGGCGCGGCGGCGGGCAGCGCCGCACTCGCGGCCGGCGGCGCCGGGGAGAGGGCCGGTGCCGCGGCGGCGCCGGCACCCACCACGGCGCAGCTCAGCGCCAGGGCCAGGGCCGATGAGCGGCAGCTGGGACGGATCATGGCGTCACCTCCGCGGCCCTGGACCGGCCGGCGGCGGTCTCGTCGGCGCGAATCTTGGCGATGAAGATGTCCTCGAGCGACGGCTGCACGGCGCGGGCCTCGTGCACCTCGATGCCCGCCGCGGCAAGCTCCGCGGCGAGGCGGCGGCTGGCGTCGCCGGCCGCGGCCGGATCGACGTCCCTGAGGGTGACATGGAGCCGTTCGCCGAAGGCCTCGATCTCCGCGACGTCGGGGCGGCTCGCCAGCAGCTCCTCGGCCCGCCGTTTTGGGCTGACGATGAGCTCGATCAGGACCTGGCGGGTTCCCTGCCCGCCGGCACGCAGCTCGTCGGGAGCGCTGACGGAGAGCAGCCGGCCGCGGTCCATCAGCGCGACGCGCCGGCAGCGCTCCGCCTCGTCGAGGTAAGGGGTGGTGAGCAGGATCGTCAGCCCCTCCGCCTGCAGCCGGTTGAGGATGCGCCAGAAATCGCGGCGCGACACCGGATCGACGCCGGTCGTGGGCTCGTCCATCACCAGCAGCTCCGGGGTATGGATCAGGGTGCAGGCCAGCGCCAGCTTCTGCTTCATGCCGCCCGACAGGCGGTCGGCGAGGCGGCCGCGGAAGGCCGCCAGGCGCAGGCGCTCGAGCAGCTCGTCGCGGCGCGGCCGCCAGTCCGAGATCCCGTGGATGGCGGCGAAGAAGGCGATGTTCTCATCGACCGAGAGGTCGCCGTAGAGCGAGAAGCGCTGCGACAGGTAGCCGATCCGCCGGCTCAGCTCGGCGCCGCGACGGACCGGGTCGAGGCCCATGGTGCGCACCGAGCCGCCGTGCGGCCCGAGCAGCCCAAGGATGACGCGCAGCGTGGTGGTCTTGCCGGCGCCGTCCGGGCCGATCAGCCCGAACATCTCGCCGCGCTCGACCCGGAAGCTGATGCCGTCCACCGCCACCAGCTGGCCGTAGCGGCGGACCAACCCCTCGACGGCCACCATCTCGGCAGGCTGCGTCGCGGCATCCTGTCCGTTCTCCCTCGCGGCGGCGCTCATGAGGCGCCTCCGGCCGGCGCCGCCGATTTATCAGGCGCTCCGGCTGGCGCCGCCGATGATTGGGGCGCTCCGGCTGGCGCCTTCGCTTCGAACCTCGCGGTTGAGGGCATGCCGGGCTTGAACAGGCCGTCGCGATTGTCGAGCCCGACCTTCACCTTGAAGACGAGCTTCACCCGCTCGTCGCGAGTCTGCACGTTCTTGGGCGTGAACTCCGCCTCGGAAGAGATGTAGGTGATGTGCCCCGAGCGGTGCTGTCCCTCGTCGGTCATCACATCGGCCGGCTGTCCGAGACGTATGCGCCCGAGGTCGGTCTCGGCGACATAGACGGTCAGCCAGGCGTTGGCCAGGTCGGTGATGACGCAAAGGGGAGATCCGGTCTGCAACAGCTCGCCTTGCTGCGCCACCTTCTCGGTGACCACGCCGGTCAGGGGACTGTTCACCGTCGCGTCCT
>DATKFK010000140.1:0-2115 GCA_035544375.1 Thermoanaerobaculia bacterium | reverse complement strand
CGCGATGCATCCCGCGGACGCCAGCACGATCTACGAGGTCTTCCTGCCGAAAGCCTCGTACTCATCCTTCGGGGGCGAGACCTCCTGCGGCGGGCCGAGCCTCGGGTACTGCGCGTATCACAACGACATGAGCCTGTCCGGGTCCACGCAGGTGAAATACGCGGTCCAGCCCTATCCGAGCTGCACCGCCTGTCAGGTGTCCGGATGGTCTGCCGTCCAGAACCAGGAGCACTTCGTCGCGTTCACGACGCGCTCGGCGGTGGACAACCCGGACTTCAACGCCTGGTACAACGCCCAGGGCGTGGACGGCGACGCCGTCTGCCTGTGGTCGCCCCCACCCTTCCTGGACAACGGCTACGCCTACCCCTACGAGTGGTCCAACCTGGCAAGCGGGTGCGTCAAGTGGCGGTAGGGTGCCCCATGCCAATTTATGATTTGGGCACCTCCGCGCTCGGCACCACGCCTGCCAGCTGCTTTTCCTGAAGCAGCGCGTTGAACCGCGCCAGGTCCGTGGACAGCAGGTCCTCGAGCGTTTTGCGCGAGCGTGCGGTCTCGTCGTGGAGCAGCTGGTGCACCTCGCGCTGGGAGGCGGTCGGCGCGAAGTCGGAGCTCGTGACGCTGCCCAGCAGATAGGTCAGCTGCTCGGTCACCTTCATCGGCCAGCGGAGGGCATCCTGGCCGCGTCCGGTGATCCGCACCTGGAACAGCGTCTCCTCGACGGCGAGGAGCTGCTGGTCCAGCTTCTCGGCCGCGTCCTTGACGTCCTTCGGCCCCTTCTCTCCCAGCCGGACCTGGAGCGCGGCAAGCTGGCCGCGCGCGCTTTCCGTCTTGTTGACGGCTTCGACCGCCTGCTTCAGGTCGTCGAGGAGGTCCCGCACCAGCTCGCCCTGCGCCCGCACGTCGGCGTCGCTGCCGCCGGCGCCCGGGTCTTTCAGGACGGTGAGCGGCTGGGACAGCTCGCGGCCGCCGGCCTCGATCTTGACCCTGTAGTCGCCGATGGGTGCGAGCACCGCCAGGCGCTGGATGCCTGGGGCGGGGATCCCCTCCACTCCGACCTTGATGTACTTGGCGCCCAGAGGGCTGGTGCGCAGCCGCGCCTCGGGCGTCTTGTCGTAGGCGAGGTTCCACCAGGCGCGATTCAGGCCGGCCTTGGCCGGCCCCTTGAACGTCCGCACGACCTTGCCGGCGGCGTCCTCGATCTTGATCTCGATCTCGTCCTTCTGCTCGCCGGTCTCCTTGTTCTTCTCGCCCTTGACGGCGGACGGCAGCCAGTACTGGATGGGCACGCCGTCCGGCGGATTGAAGCCCGCCACCGGGTCGTAGAAGGCCGCAAACGGCGCCTCGACGCCGCGCAGGCGATAGGCCGCCCGCGGCGGGAGCAGCTGGGCCTCCGCGGGGGCGCTGCCGCGGAACTGCCGCAGCGCCGTGACGTCGTCGAGGATCCAGAAACCGCGGCCATAGGTCGCCAGCACCAGGTCGCCGAAGCGTTCCTGCACCGCGATGCCGTAGACCGGCGCGTGCGGCAGGCCGGCCGGCAGCGGCTGCCAGCGGTCGCCGTCGTCGAACGAGACGTACAGGCCGTTCTCGGTGCCGAGGTACAGCAGGCCGCGCCGCGCCGGGTCTTCGCGCAGGGCGTGGCCATAGGAAAGCGGGCTGCGCTGGATGCCGTTGACGATCGACTTCCAGGTGCGGCCGTAATCCCTCGTCTTGAAAACGAAGGGATCGCGGTTGTCGACCTGGTGCAGGTCATAGACGACGTAGGCGGCGCCGGCCTCGTAGCGCGACGGCTCGATCGCGGCCACCGTTCCCCACGCCGGCAGCCCGTGCAGGTTGGCGGTCACGTTGGTCCAGCTCTTGCCGCCGTCCCGGGTGAGCTGCAGCTGGCCGTCGTTGGTCCCGGCCCAGATGAGCCCCTGCTCGAGCCGCGACTCCGCGATCGCGAAGACGACACCCGCGTACTCGACGCCGATGTTGTCGGGGGTGAGGCCACCCGAGACCTGCTGCCGCGACTTGTCGTTCAGGGTCAGGTCGGGGCTGATCACCTGCCAGGTGGCGCCGCCGTCCGTGGTCTGGTGGACGTACTGGCTGCCGACGTAGATGCGGTTGTGGTCGTGC
>DATKFK010000139.1:0-3515 GCA_035544375.1 Thermoanaerobaculia bacterium | reverse complement strand
GCTCGCGCTGATCCGCGAGGCGCAGGCGCTGGCCGAAGACGAGCTGCCGCCGGAGCCCTGGCGGCCGCCGGGGGCGGCGGCGGTCCGCGACCTCGAGCAGCGGCTGCGCGCGGTGGTGCGCGAGCGCGCCGCGGCGCTCGGGCTGGCGCCGGAGCTGCTGGCGCCGCGGCGGGCGCTGGACGCGGTGCTGAAGAGCGCGCTCTGCGACCCCGCGCCGCGGCTGCCGCGCGACCTGGACGCCGGCTGGCGCCGGGCGGTGGTGGGCGAGGCGCTGTTGCGCGCCGCGGCCGCCCCGGCGTGACGGCAAGCGAGGAGACCATGGAAAAGATCAATTTGCTCGAGAAGCTTTCCCGCTTCGACGATCATTTCAATCCCCGGGTGATCGCCGAGCTGAACGGCCAGATGGTCAAGCTGGTCAAGTTCCAGGGGCCCTTCGTGTGGCATCACCATGACGCCGAGGACGAGCTCTTCCTGGTGCTCGCGGGACGCTTCTGCATGGAGCTCCGCGACCGCGAGGTGTGGCTGGAAAAGGGCGACATGCTGGTGGTGCCGCGCGGCGTCGAGCACCGCCCGCACGCCCCCGAAGAGGTCGCGGTGCTGCTGTTCGAGCCGGCCGCCACGCGTAACACCGGCAACGTGAACGGCGAGCTGACGGTCGAAAAACTCGAGCGCCTCTGAGCCGAAACGGCCGGCGCGCCGCGGCGCCGGCCGTCGTCTCCCGTCCTACAAGAAAAGCCTCCCGTCCTACAAGAAAAGCGGAAGTTGCCTGGCCGAAGTCGGGCGGCGCGCCGATAGAGGCGCCGTTTGGCGATCGCTACGCTCTCATCAGGCAAAAGGAGAGAGCGATGAGCGAGCGGTCACGGCGGCAAACGCGGTTGGAAAATCTCGAGCGTAACTTGATATTGGCCGCCACGCTGGTGGCGCTGGCCGGCTCCGGCTCGGCGGCGCAGGCGGCGACCCCTGGCACCGCCGCCGCCAAGGTGCAGAACGCTTCCGCGTTCTCGTTCGAGCGCACGGTGATGCGCGCCGAGGTGCCGGTCGTCGTCGACTTCTGGGCGCCCTGGTGCATCCCCTGCCGCGAGCTCGACGCGCCGCTCGCCGAGCTGGCGGCGGAGCTCGCGGGCCGGGTGCGGGTGGTGCGCGTCAACGTCGATTGGAGCTCGCGCGTGGCGCGGCGCTTCGACGTCCAGGCCCTGCCCACCATCCTCATCTTCAAGGGCGGCGAGCTGGTCTCGCGCTCGACCGGCGCCGCCTCGAAGCAAGACCTCGAGGAGCTGCTGGCCGCCCAGCTGGCCCCGGCGACGGCGGCGCTGCCGGCGATGACCGCGCTGCCGGCCGGGCCGGTGGCCGCCGGCGGCAGGTAGCACCGGGGCGCGCCTGCCCGCCGCTCACTCGCAACGCAGAGGGTCGATCAGATCAATTGCCGCTGCAGGGTCGGGTGCGAAGGCAGCCGCAGCGCCGCCCACAGGGTGCCGGCGGCGCCAAGCCCGGCGGCGACCAGAAACGTGAGGCTGGGGCGGAGCGTCCACAAGGCGCCGCCGAGGGCGGAGGCTCCCGCGACCGCGAAACCGCGGATCGAGTAGTAGAGGCCGACGGTCGCTCCGGGGTCTTCGATGGCCAGATCGACGATCAGGGCCTTGCGGGCCGGCTCGCCGATCTCGCGCAAGCCGCCAACGACGAACGCGGCGGCGAGCGCGGCAAAGGAGTGGGAGATGACGACGGCGAGCGGGAAGAGGGTGAAGAAGACATAGGTGAGCACGACGAAAGATTTCTTTTCGGCCCGCTCGGCGAGCAGCGCCGCGGGAGCATACGAGGCGATCGCGGTCGCCATCAGGATGGCGGTGAGGATGCCGAACCGCGCCGCCGAGATCTTGACCACCTCCAAGGCCCACACCACCAGGAAGACCTCCGGCAGCCCCTCGCAAAGGCGGATGAGGCAGTCGGCGACGAGGAGGCGCCGGAGCACCGGGTGAAGGCGGACCACCCTGGTGCGGCGTGCCGCCGGTTCGGCAGCGGCGGCGGCGGGAACCAGCTTGAACGAGCGCCGCAGCCCGAGAAGCATGAGGACCGACGTCAGGACCGAAACGGCGAAGCCGATCCGCATGCCACCGTCCATGCCGCGGCGGACGATCAGCCAGCCGCCGAGCGGCGGCGCCAGGATGATGGGCAACCGCTTGACCACCGACTGCACGGTGAAGCCAACCAGCCGCCCGCCGCCGGCGAGCTCCTCGCGGATCAGCGAGAAGGTGGCCGGCAGGCCGAGCGATTGCCAGGCCATGACCAGGAGCAGCCCGCCGAAGACGACGGGCACCGACGGGTGGACGAGGTAGAGGGCGAATCCCGCGGTCGTCAGCAAGCCGAAGAGCAGCAGCGCGCGCCGGCTGCCCAGCCGATCGGCGAGGAGGCCTCCGGGGTAGGCATAGGCGGCATCGAGGAGGTCCTTCCCGGTGCCGAACAAGCCGACGAGAAAAGCGGAGGCGCCCAAGACCCGCAGATACGCCGGCAGGTAACGAAACCACAGCTCCTCGCCGAAACCATAGACGAAGAGCGCGATGGCGAGCGCGCGCACTCCCGGAGCCAAGTGGAGCCGCTGCGCCCAGGAGCGGGCTGGCGGAGCCGTCACCGGCTGCTCCTCCGTCGTCGGTGCGGACATGGCGAAATCGAAGTTATCAGTTGACAGATAGTAATGGCAATTGCTATAAAAGATGCCCCCACCAGCGCGCCAGGGAGAATGAGTGAGAGCCGCTGCGCTTGGCGGGAACCTTGCTGTCAGTTCCGCGTTTCTACGTGCTGCGACAGTAACGGCAACGGGCCGCAAGGGCGGCCGGTAACCAGCGGCGTCTTGCCGAACTCATCGAAAGGGGGCGACGCTTGGATCCCGCGGCCCTGCTAGGGTCCTCTCTCTGGGCGCTGCTCAGGAACAAGCTGCGCAGCATGCTCACCGTCCTGGGCATCACCATCGGCATCGCCGCCGTCATCTGCGTCGTGGCGATCGGCAAGGCCGGGCAGGCGAGAGTCGAGCAGCAGCTCAACAACCTGGGCGACAACTTCGTGTGGATCGAGGAAGGCGGACGCGCCGTGAATGGCGTGCGCACCGGCTCACACGGGATGCCGACCCTGACGGTGGCCGACGCGATCGCGATCAAGAATCAGATCCCGCTCATCAAGAGCGTCTCGCCGAACGTCGATGGCTCGATCCAGATCATCTACGGCAACCAGAACTGGTTCACGAGCTATCGCGGCGTCTCGCCGGAGTACTTCGAGATCAAGCGCTGGTTCGTCGATCAGGGCGCGTTCTTCTCCCACGACGACGTCGATCGCGCCGCCGATGTGTGCGTGATCGGCAAGACCGTGCGCGACCAGCTATTCGGCAGCGAGAACCCCATCGGCCGAGTGATTCGCGTATCGACGCTCCCCTGTCAGGTCGTCGCGGTCCTCGCGGCCAAGGGTCAGGACGTCTCGGGGCGCGACCAGGACGACACGGTGATCCTGCCGTACACGACCGTCATGAAGAA
>DATKFK010000138.1:0-3374 GCA_035544375.1 Thermoanaerobaculia bacterium | reverse complement strand
TCGCCAGGACGGCGCCTGCGGCCAGGACGGCCGGTGCGGCCAGCCGCCGGCCGAGGCGCCACCGCCGCGGCCGGCGCGCGACGTTGTCGCCGGCCAGCGCCGCCGCCACGTCCGCCGCGCTGCCGTAGCGGCGCCGCGGGTCGCGCTGCAGGCAGTCGAGGATCACCTCGTCCCAGCGGGGATCGAGGTCGGGCACCACGGCGCGGGGCGAGGGGGGCGGCTCCTCGAGGCGCTTGAGCGCGACCCGGAACGCGGTCTCGCCGGTGAACGGCAGGCTGCCGGTCACCATCTCGTAGAGCACCACGCCGAACGAGTACAGGTCGCTTGCCGGTGTGATCTCGTCGCCGGTGACCTGTTCGGGCGACATGTAGGCGGGCGAGCCGACCAGGGTCGTGGTGCCGGTCAGCGACGAAGGCGCCGTGCTGCTGCGCGCCAGTCCGAAGTCGGTGACCACGGCGCGGCAGCCGCCGGGGGAATCCACGAGCATCACGTTGCCGCTCTTGAAGTCGCGGTGAACGACGCCGGCGGCGTGCGCGGCGGTGAGCGCCGCCGCCATCTGCAGCGCGAGGGGCAGAGCCTCGGCGGGCGTCATGCGGCCCTGGCGGGCGAGCCGCTCGCCGAGCGGTTCGCCGCGCAGCAGCTCCATGGTCAGGAAGGCGATCTCGCCCGGTCCGTCGGTGGTGCGGCGCCGCTGCCGGCGCTGATGGTGGAACAGGTCGAAGATGCGGCAGATGTTGGGATGGGTGACCTGGCGGGCGAGCTGGATCTCGCGCTTGAACCGCAGCATCGCCCGCGGGTCGCCGGCGATGGCCGGGTGCAGGGTCTTGACCGCCAGGCTCCCGGAGAGCTCCAGGTCTTCGGCCTCGTAGACCTCGCCGATCGCCCCTTCGCCCACGAAGGCGACGATGCGAAAGCGATCGGCGAGCACCTCGCCGGGGCTGAGCGCAGGCGTGAAGGCG
The DNA here is from genome assembly GCA_035544375.1 of Thermoanaerobaculia bacterium. GTDB lineage: Bacteria > Acidobacteriota > Thermoanaerobaculia > Multivoradales > UBA5704 > JASLEW01. The sequence continues at coordinate 2,415 of DATKFK010000138.1, read as the reverse complement.
GGCGCCACCCGTCGATTGCGGGCTTCGCCGGCCGGCCCGGGGGACGCGCCGGCGTCCCGCGGCCGACCCGCCGCCGGCGTGGCCTGCGGGGCGCCGACCGGCTCGGTGCCGCGGCCCCCGCCGTCCTCATCCGCTGAATACCCCACCTCGGGCTCCTTCCGTCGGCGGCGGCAAAAGAGCTACGACGTCGTTGGTGCCTGGAGAGATACCGAAATTCTATCACTCCCGCACCGTTCATGCAGCGCTTGCGGAGAGAAGGAAATGACGTGACGGATCGGTCCGGCCGCGGCGATCGTTCGGCCGGCTGAGGTACACTCTCGGCGATGAACCGGGGAAAATCAGCTCTGGCGGCGGCGGCGGCGCTGGCGATCGTGGTGACCCGCGGGATCGGCGGCCGGGCCGCTGCCGCTCGGGTTCCGGTCGAGCCGTCGCCGGCCGCGGCTGCCGCACCGGCCGCACCGGCCGCTCCGGCAGCACCGGCCGCGGCGCCTGACCCGGAGGTCCTCCTCGGTCCGATCACGCGCGAGCAGGTCGAGGCGGCGGTTCCCGCCTGGGTGCAGGCCGGCGTCGATGCCAGGCCGGACCTGGCGGCGGCACAGGGGCTGGCCGCGGTCGCGCCCGGCGCCGAGGTGACGGTGCTGCTGGGGACGTGGTGCTCGGACAGCCGCCGGGAGATCTCACGGCTGTGGAAGGCGCTGGACGGCATCGGCGCCTCCGCCGGCGGGGGTGCCGGTGGCGGCCTGCCCTTCACCGTGAGCTACGTCGGCGTCGACGAAACCAAGCAGCAGCCGGCGGCGGCGGTGGCGGCCGCCGGGCTCAGGTACGTGCCGACCCTGATCGTGCGCCGCGGCGGCCGCGAGGTCGGCCGCATCGTCGAGAGCTCGCCGCACGGCGTCGAGGTCGACCTGCTGGCGCTGCTCGACGGCAAGGCCACGGGCCTGCTGACCGCCAGCCCCAAGATGAAGGCCGCGGGGAGTGCCGCGCCGAGCGCCCCGCCGCACTCGCGGCAGTGACCCGCTCACTCGGCGGCCAGCCGCCCCCGGTTCCTCTCTCCTGCAACCTTGACGTGCAGCCTGCGTATCCACCCATGACAAGGGGTGCCGTGCAGCCGAGCGACGAAGACCTGGTTGCGTCGGTCCTGGCGGGCAACCGGGAAGAGTTCGGCTCCCTGGTCGAGCGCTACCAGGGTCGGCTGGTCAATTACCTGTTCCGGCTGCTGCGCAATGCTGACGACGCTCACGACCTGGCGCAGGAGGTTCTCGTCAAGGTGTATCAGGTCCTGGACAGGTACGATCCGCAGTACAAGTTTTCGACCTGGCTGTTCAGGATCGCTCAGAACGCGGCCATCGATCAGATCCGCCGGCGGCGGTTGAAGCTGGTCTCGCTGCGGCTCGAGGACGACGAGGGAGAGGGGCGCGACTGGGAGCTGCCGGCGACCGAGCGCGGGCCTTACGGGGACCTGCGGAACCGGGAGCGCGCGGGCGCCATCCAGCAGGCGATCGACGGCCTGCCCTGGGAGTATCGGGAGCTCATCCTGCTGCGTCACTACGGCGAGCTGCCCTACGAGGAGATCGCGCGCCTGAAGCAGATGCCCCTGGGCACGGTCAAGAACAAGCTGTTCCGGGGGCGGCAGATGCTCAAGGAGAAGCTGCACAGCTTCCTGACCGACTGACCGAGCGCGATTGGAGACGATCGAGGACCACCAAGGACGACCCGCGATGAACGACAGGCCCGATCACACCGCCTTCCGCGAGCTGTTGAACCTCGACCTCGACGGCCGGCTGACAGACGAGCAGCGGGTGCGCCTGGACCAGCACCTCGACAGCTGCCCGGAGTGCCGCGCCGAGCGCGAGCAGCTGCTCGCCCTGGCCGATCTGCTGCAGCGGTCCGCGCTCGTGGTGCAGCCTGATTTCTCGCGGCGGGTGATGGCCGCGATGCCGCCTGCCGGCTGGGAGGCGCGGCATCCGCGGACCTGGAGCTTCCCGATCGCGGCGTTCGGCGCGCTGCTGGCCGCGGGCGCCGCCCTGCTTGGCGCCGGCTCGGCGCACCTGGGCTCCGCCTACGGCGTGGTGAGCGCTCTGGGCGGCCTGGCCCAGGCGGCGCTGGTGGCCGGTGTCGGCGTCACCGCCGCCTCCTGGCGCTGGTTCGAGATGTTCGTCGAGCAGCTGCTCGCGTCGCCGGCGAGCCTGGTCGTCTTCGGCGTCTTCGTCGTCTGCCTGAACCTGGTGCTCTTCTCGCTGATCCGCCGCGGCGGCCGGCGCGGCGCCGCGGCGGTGTCCCCCGCGTCCACGGGCGGCGGCGGCGGCGCAGGTGGTGCGGCGACCGGAGCCGGCGGCCGGCGCGCCGCCAGCCGTCGCGGCGTCCGCCGCGCCGGTGATCGCCGCACGCCCTGAGACCGTCCCCACGCCCACTCTA
>DATKFK010000137.1:0-9495 GCA_035544375.1 Thermoanaerobaculia bacterium | reverse complement strand
GGATGCCAGGCGCCGCGACACAGGCGATGCCCGGACATCGTCGAGGAGCGGCAACGCCGCAGACGACCCCGCGCCGCCGGCCGCACGGCCAGGGTGGCCATGCGGCATGTCCCTGAGGCCACAACCCGTAGGGCGAAGCGCGGCGTGCGGGATTTTTCAGCAGCCTGTTAGTCCTTCAAGCCGTTCGCGGATAGGCCCAGGAGCCTGGGGCTCCTGAATGTCCCGGCTCGGCGGGCGCGGCGCATAAGGATTGGTGAGGCACCGGTCGGTGCCCGCAGTCCGCGCACCGGCTGTATCGAATCACTGTAGATAGTCGCAGACAGCTGAAGGATGTCCAGCTCTCGAGACGGCCCGGCCAACGCCCTCCAAGCAGGCCAGCGAAGCGCCTCCGGGATGACCCGCCGAACCGCGCAAGCCTCGGCCGGGAGAGGCTTCGCCGGGCTTCCGGCCGGGGGGCGGCGATGAGCGGCGGCGCCGGCGGCGGGAGTGGCTGCGGGGACCGCGGCGGCAAGGGCGCCCGCGCCGTGGAATGGCTCCGCGAGCTGGCGGCGGCGGCGCTCGGCGTGGCGCCGGCCACGGTCGATCCGGACCGGCCGCTCACCGCGCTCGGGCTCGACTCGCTCGCCGCGATCGAGCTGAGGTCGGCGGTCGAGGAGGCGCGCGGCGCGGCGCCGCCGCTGGCCGAGCTGCTCTCCGGGGCAACCGTCCGCGAGCTGGCCGCCGCGGCGCTCGCCGCCGCCGAGCGCATTCCGGCGGCGGCGGACCACCCGCTGGCGGCGGGACAGCAGGCGCTCTGGTTCCTGGAGCGGCTGGCGCCGGCGGCGGGCGCGCACAACATCGCCGTCGCGGCGCGCGTGCGCGGGCTCGACGCCGCGGCGCTGCGGCGCGCCATGACCGCGCTGGTCGCGCGCCACGCCGCGCTGCGCAGCGTCTTCCCGCTCGCCGGCGAGGCGCCGGTGCAGCGGGTGCTGCCGGCGGGCGAGATCGACTTCGCGCTCGTGCCGGCCGCCGCCTGGAGCGAGGGGCGCCTGCGCCGCCGCCTCGACGAGGAGGCCTGGCGGCCGTTCGACCTGGCGCGCGGCCCGCTGCTGCGGCTGCGCCTGTTCACGCGCCGCGGCGGCGAGCGGGTCCTGCTGCTGGCCGTCCATCACATCGCCGCCGACTTCTGGTCGCTGGGCATCCTGGCGCGCGAGCTGAGCGCGCTCCTCGGCGCGCCCGCGGCGCCGGGAACGCTCCTGCCGCGCGCTCCGCGCCACCCGCGGGACGGCGGGCGGCCGGACGGCGGCGGCGGCACGCGGAGCCGCGGCGCCGCCCGGAGCTACGCGGACTTCGTCGCCTTCCAGGCGCGGCTGCTGGCCGGGCCGCAGGGCGAGCGCCTGCGGGCCTTCTGGCGCTTGGCGCTCGACGGCGACCGCGGCCCGGTGCCGGATCTCGCACTGCCGGTCGACCGGCTGCGGCCGGCCGCCCAGCAATGGCGCGGGCTGGCACGGGCCGCGCACCTGCCGGCGGCGCTGGCCGCGCCCTTGCGCGCGCTCGCCGCCGCCGAGGGGGCCACCCTCTTCGCCCTGCTCGCCGCCGCCTGGCAGCTGCAGCTGGGGCGCTACGCCGGACAGCAGGACTTCGCGATCGGCGCCCCCACCTCCGGGCGCGCCGGCCGGGAATGGGACGGCGTGGTGGGGTACCTCGTCAACCCGGTGGCGCTGCGTGCCGACCTCGCCGGCGAGCCCTCGTTCCGCGACCTTCTCGGCCGCGTGCGGCGCACCGCCGTCGCCGCCCTCGAGCACGCCGCGCTGCCGTTCGTCCTGCTGGCCCAGGAGCTGCGGCCGCGCCGCTCTCCCGCCCGTCCGCCGCTGTTCCAGGTCCTGCTCGCCTTGGAGCCGCGCCGCCCCGGCGATCCCGCGGGGCTCGCCGCCTTCGCGCTCGGCATCGAGGGCGCGCGCCTCGCGCTCGGCGCGGGAGTCGAGCTGAGCGCGCTGGCGCTCGCCGAGCGCCCGGCACCGCTCGAGCTCAGCCTCGCCGCGGCGGAGCGCGAAGACGGCGGCCTCGCCCTGGTGCTCGAGGCCAGCGCCGCTCTCTTCGACGCCGCCACCGTGGAGCGGATGCTCGGCCATCTCGCCACCCTGCTCGCGGCGGCCCTGGCGGCGCCGGACGGCCCGGCGGCGGACCTCCGCCTGCTGAGCGCCGCCGAGATGGACCAGCTGCGGGGCGAGGCGCGCGGCGGGCGGGACGGCCGACACCGACACCGCGGCGGCGGGACGGCGTCGCGGGCCGCTCAGGGGGCCCCGCTCCTCCTGCACCAGCTGGTGGCGGCGCGCGCCCGGCGGTCGCCGCGGGCCCTCGCCCTGGTCGCCGGCGGCGAGCGCTTGACCTACGCCGAGCTGGCGGCGCGGGCGGGCGCGCTCGCCCGCCGCCTGCGGCCGGCCCTGGGAGAACATGCCGAGCGCCCCGTCGCCCTGCTGGTCGAGCGCTCGGCCGACCTGGTCGCCGCAGCGCTCGGCATCCTCGCGGCCGGCGGCGTCTACCTGCCGCTCGACCCCGACGATGCGGCGCCGCGCCTGCGCGCGGTCCTCGACGACGCGCGGCCGGCGGTCCTGCTCACGCGGCGGCGCCTCGCCGGCCGCCTGGCGGTCCCGGCCGGCGTCCTGGTCCTCGACCTGGACGCTCCGGACGAGCTGGGCGATCCGGACGAGCGGGACGGTCCGGACGAGCGGGACGATCCGGACGCGGCGGCGCTGACCGGGGGGCCGGCCATCCATGGAGAGCAGCTTGCCTACCTGATCTACACGTCGGGCTCCACGGGACGGCCCAAGGGGGTGGCGGTCTCTCACGCCGCGGCGGCCGAGCACTGCCGCACCTGGGCCCGCGCCTACCGCCTCGGCGCTCGCGATCGGGTCCTGCAGCTGCCGCCGGCGGCATTCGACGCCGCCTTCGAGCAGACCTTCGCGACGCTCGTCGCCGGCGCCGCCCTGGTGATGCGCGGTCCCGAGCCCTGGGGGCCCGCCGAGCTGACCGCCTGCGCGCGAGCGGAGGGGCTGACGGTCGCGGACGTGCCGACGGCCTTCTTCGCCCGCTGGGTCGAGGATGCAGCCGGCCTCGGCCCGGCGCCGCCGGCGCTGCGGCTGATCGGCGTCTCCGGCGAAGAGCTGCGCCGGGAGACCGTCCGCCGCTTCGCGGGCACGCCGCTCGCCGCGGTGCCGGTGCTCAACTGCTACGGTCCGACCGAGGCGGTGGTCTCCGCCACCCTGGCGCGGGTGGACGCGCCGGGCGAAGGGCCGGTGCCCATCGGCCGGCCGCTGCCGGGACGGGTGGCGCGCGTGCTCGACCGGCGCGGCCAGCCGCAGCCTGCCGGGATCCCGGGCGAGCTGTGCCTGGGCGGCGTCCTCGCCCGCGGCTACCTGGGCCGGCCGGAGCGGACCGCCGAGCGCTTCGTCCCCGACCCCTGGGGCGGGCCCGGCGAGCGCCTCTACCACACCGGCGACCTCGTCCGCCGGCGCGCCGCGGGCGAGCTCGAATTCCTGGGCAGGATCGACGACCAGGTCAAGGTCCGCGGCTTCCGCGTCGAGCCGGGAGAGGTCGAGGCGGCGCTCGCCGCGCATCCGGACGTGCGCGAGGCGGCGGTCATCGCGGCGGCCGTCCCCGGCGACCCCGAGGCGCCGCGGCGGCTGGTCGCGTTCGTCGCTCCGGCGCTGCCCGCGGACCTCGCCGCCCTTGCCGCCGCGCGGCTGCCCGGTTACATGCTGCCGGCGGCGTGGCTGGCGCTGCCGGCGTTGCCGCTCAACCCGCACGGCAAGGTGGATCGCTCCGCCCTCGCCCGGCGGGCCGCGTCCGCCATGCCGCTCCCGGCGTTCGCGGCGCCGCGCGGCGACGGCTCAGGCGCCGGCGACGGCGGCGCGCCGCGCACCCCCGCCGAGGAGCTGCTCGCCGGGATCTGGGCCGACCTCCTCGGGCGCGACCGGGTGGGTATCGACGACGACTTCTTCGCCCTGGGCGGGCACTCGCTGCTCGCCACCCGCGTGGTTGCGCGGGTGACACGCTGCTTCGGCGTCGAGCTGCCGGTCGCCGCCGTTTTCGCGGCCCCCACCGTGGCGCGGCTCGCCGAGCGCATCGCCGCGGCGGGGCCGGCTGCCGGGGGGGCGGCCCCCGGCACCAGGCGCCGCCGCCGCCGCTGCGCCGGCTGCCGCGGCCCGGCGGCGTCTTGGCGCTCTCGCGTTCCGGCCTGCCGGCCTGTCAGCTGGCGCACTGTTTGCTTGCATTCCGGTCCAGGAACAGAGGTTGGCAGGTGACCACGGCGGCATACGTCGCCGGCAGGACGAGGAGTTGCGGCAGACTTGAAACGCGGTTGACAAGTTGTCTCGCGAACTCTTGCGCGGCGCACTTTTGACAGTAGGCGCCAGTCACCTCGGCGCGAGCCAACCGGGATGATCGACGCCCAGCGGCGGCTCGCCAGCCTGGTAGACGCCTAGAACGGATTCGTAGGGTCTTTTCGTGGGGTCGTGTGGGAGGGCACACGCCAATCAACATCAACTCGAAAGGATGGGTCCCGTGAAAAAAGCACTTGTAGCGTTGGTCCTGGCGTCTCTCGCGTCGGCAGCTTTGGCGCAGAGCCCGATCGACAATGTGTCCGCGCGGCATTACTTCCGCCCTAACAACGGCAGCCTGGACGCCGGCTCTGCCAGCAGGGAAGCGGTCGGCATCGAGGCCCGCCGGACCAACAATCTCGTTTACCACACCGGCGGCGAGGTGATCGTGTCGGCGAAGGCGGTCTTCATCTTCTGGGGACCGAGCTTCCAGAACGCCAGCTCGCCGGACTTTCAGTACGCCCAGACCCTGATCGCCTTCCGCAACCAGTTCGGCACGACGCCGGAGTTCAACGTCATCACCCAGTACTATCAGAACCTGGGAAGCGGCAACCAGAACATCCAGCTGACCAACCTCGGCTCCGGCACCGCCGACTGGTTCGACACCTCGACGCCGCCGACCAACGTCACCGACGCCATCGTGCAGGGCGAGGTGAGCGCCTACCTGTCGAGCCACGCCTTCGACCCCAGCACGGTCTACGAGGTCTTCATCCCCAGCTCGTCGTACTCCTCGGACGGCGGCGCCACCTCCTGCGGCGGGCCGGCTCTCCAGTACTGCGCCTATCACGGCTTCTTCAACAGCGGCTCCAACGTGGTCAAATATTCCATCGAACCCTACCCGAGCTGTAGCGGCTGCCAGCTGTCGGGCTGGAGCGACGTGCAGAACCAGGAGCACTTCGTCTGCCACGAGACGCGTGAATCCGTGACCGACCAGCAGCTCAACGCCTGGTTCGACCGCTCCGGCAACGAGGCCGACGACAAGTGCGCCTGGTCGCCGACGCCGTTCATCGGGACCGGCGGCTACTCCTACCAGTACGAGTGGTCCAACGCCAAAAGTGCCTGTGTCCAGACGAGATAACGAAGCCCACCGCTGAGGTCCGAGCGTAACCGAGCCCCCGCCCCCGCGGGGGCTCGTTGTTTCTTCGGCTTCCTGATACTGATGCCAGTCGGCTCCCCGCTCTCAAGAACTCGGTCGCCGGAGAAATCGATGGCCGAAGGTGGGGGTAGGAGGTCCGGCCGGGGGGTCCCCATCCGAGGCGTCCTTGATAAGATGTCCGGTGACCCCCTTCCAGGAGAAACCATGGGACCGCAGACTTTCGTGCTTCTGGTGCTGGTGTTCGCTGTCGTCATCTTCGTGATGCGGCAGATACGCAGCATCCCGCAATCGACCATCGCCGTGGTGACGGTCTTCGGCAAGTACCAGCGCGTCATGCGCGAGGGTCTCAACGTCAAGCTGCCGTGGGAGAAGATCGCAAGCCAGCTGTCGCTGCAGAACCGCGCCTTGCAGATGGAGTTCCAGGCCATCACCCGCGACCAGGCCAACGTCAAGTTCTCGACCATGGTCGTCTACGCCGTCGCCAACGCCGAGGACGAGACGATCAAGCGCGCCGTCTTCAGCTTCGCGTCGGCCCCCGAGTTCCAGCTCGCCCTGCAGCGCACCATCGACGGCTCGATCCGCCAGTTCGTCGCCACCACCTTGCAGGCCGACATCCTCGCCATGCGCGCCGAGATCGTCGACCATACCAAGCGCACGCTCGACGAGGTGGTGTCCTCGTGGGGTTACGTGGTGCGTGACATCCAGATCACCGACATGACCTTCGACCAGGAGATCATGGACTCGATGGCACGCGTCGTGTCGTCGAAGAACCTGCTGGCCGCGGCCGCCAACGAGGGAGCCGCCCTGCTGGTCAAGCGCACCAAGGACGCCGAGGCGGAGGCCGCCTACAAGACGATCGGCGCCGAGGCCGAGAAGAAGGCGGCGGCATTGCGCGGCGAGGGGCTGGCGCTCTTCCGGCGCAACATCGCCGAAGGCATGAAGGAGGCGGCAGCGAACCTGCGGCAAGCGGGCGTCGACGCCAATTTCCTGCTCTTCCTCGAGTACACCGACGCGCTCAAGTACGTCGCCGACCACGCCCAGGGAAAGATCGTGTTCATGGACAACAGCGCCGGCGCGGCGGCGAAGGTGGCGCAGCAGATCTCCAGCCTGGGGCTCGAGGTGGAACGCGGTGCGGCGGCGCCGCCGCGGCCCGCAGCACCGGGAGCCCCACCGCCCCAGGCGTGAGGCTGCCCGGGGGTCCTCACAGGAGGCTGGCCAGGCGGTCGGCGATGGGCTTCAGGCGGGCCAGCGCGGAAGGCAGGTCGAGCAGCTCGACGCCCATGCCCACCAGGATCGCGTTGCTGCCCGGCTCGGGCTCGAAGCGCTGCACGACCCGCGCCGGCAGCGGGACCGGCGCCGGCGTCGGTCCCGGAGGGTGGATCTCGATCGAGACCACCTCGCGCATCCTGGCGGGGCGGCTGGTGGCGACGAAGAGGCCGCCGTTGACGATGTCGCGTTCGTAGATTCCCAGGAAGTCCTTGGCGCTGGCGAAGCGGACGGCGAACGTGCGCAGGTCCTCCTGTCGCGGCGGCTCGAGATCGGCGTCCGGCCCTCTCTCCCCCGCCGCCGGGGCTGACGGGACGCCCTGGGGGCGAAAGATCTCGCGGATGAGCTCGTCCGGGCTCAGGAAGCGCACTCCCATGCCCGGCGGCATCACTTTCATCAGCTCGGGGTGTACCGCACGCCGGTGCGCCACCACGCCTTCGATCAGGAAGCCGCGGTCGCCGTGAACCACCTCGATCCGCAGCCGCGACTGCGGCGGCAGCGGATTGGCAGTCGAGATGTGCATGCCGGTGGCAGAGATGTTGGTGCTGTACCCGCGGTGGATCTTCTGACCTGCCTGCCAGAATTGGACCTCGACCCTCCTCGCGACACGTTCGCTCCGCCGTCGGTTCATGCAATCAGCCTCCGCATTGGCAGATTGGCGCGCCCTCCAGAATATGCTGATTCGAGCTCCACCGGGAACTCCCCAACGGGTATCCATGGGCTTCGACCCCGCCGGTTGGCACCGGGTCAGGGTCCGCCCCATCCCGCATCCGAGGCCTCCTGGCCCTCGTGGCCGGGTCCTCGCGGGCGGCCAACGTCATCCCGGAGTATGATGAGAAAGGCTCCGGGTGCGCCGCGCCCAACCGGCCGGTCCAGCGCCGGCGAGCGCGGCAGGGCGGCGCCGGCGACAACACCCATGAGAGTACCGAACCCTCCCGCCAAGCCGTTGCTGGTCTTCGACGGCGACTGCGACTTCTGCCGCACCTGGGTCGCCCGCTGGCGCCGCATCGTCGGCGACGGTGTCGACTACGAGCCCTTCCAGGCGGCCGGCGTGCGCTTTCCCACCATCCCGCGCTCACGTTTCCGCCAGGCGGTGCAGCTGATCGCGCCGGACGGCGAGGTCTTCGCGGGGGCAGAGGCGGTTTTCCGCACCCTCGCACTGGCCCCCGGCCGTCCGGGTGGCCGCCGGTGGCTTGCCGCCTATCTGCACGTCCCCGGCGCCCGCCCCGTTTTCGATTGGGGATACCGGTGGGTCGCCGACCATCGACCGTTGCTGACGCGGGTCTCCCGCTTCCTCTTTGGGTCGCCGTACGCCGAGCTGGGGCGACCGGATCCGCTGGCTCCACTGGCTCCACTGGCTCCACACGCCGAGATCGGCCCCGCCCTGGCCGCGGAGATCGCTGCCGCCCGGCGACGGCGCCGCGCTCTCGGCGCCGGCCTGGGCGCCGCGCTGCTGCTCGGCGGCCTCGCCGTCTGGCGGTTCCGCTTCCGCCGGCGCCCCGGCTGAGAACGCCGCCGCCGCTCACTGTCAACGGTGGATTGTCCGCACCGAAGACCCGGCGGATCGGCCCGCCGGCCCGCGGGCAATCGTGCCGAGGTGGACCGGTGGTGCCGGCGCGCTCAGGCGCCGTCTTGTGTCTCGGCGGTCGAGGTGCCCTCGAGCATGGCTGCGACCCGATGCCATAAGACGACCAGGTCCAGCCGCACCTCGGGAATGACCGCGGACTGATACAACGAGCCGGTCGGGACCGCGACCACGAAGCGTCCGTCCTCGTTGACCAAGAACTCGATGGATCTCGCCTCGGGATCGACGATCCAGTACTCGCGCGCCGCACTCTCGACATAGACCGTCAGCTTCTCACCGCGGTCGCGGCGCCTGGTGCCGGGCGACAAGACCTCGATCACCAGGTCCGGTACGCCCTCGATCCGGGAGCCTGCGATCACGATCCGCCGGCGCGCCGCCGTGACGTAGATGACGTCGGGTTGAACGATCGAATGGCTGGCGAGCGGCACGTCCACCGGTGCCACCACGGTCAGGCCGCCCGTTGCCTCGGCGATGTCGATGAAATGTCGTGCGAGCGACATCGCGACGATCTGGTGGAGCAGCGAGGGCGCCGGGCTCAGGTAGAACCTCCCGCGGATCAGCTCGCAGCGCGGCTCGTCCGGCAGAGCCTCGTAGTCCTCGCGCCGGTACGGTCCCAGCTCCGAGGGCGACACGAGAGGCGTGTCTTCCAGCAGCGCGACGCTCATGTCCACCGAGTATAGACGGAAAAAGTGAGGCGCTCAGGGCGAGAAGTAGCGGATGAGATTGAAGCCGAGCCGCACGTCGTGCGTGGTGAAGCCGCCGGCGAAGTCGCCGCCGACGATCTGATCGACGGTGGTGGCGCGCGAGTTGCCGAGCACGATCTGGAACAGGTGCCAGCCGACCCGCTTGGCGAAGGCCGCGTGCCAGGCCAGGTGGCTGGCGCCCGGCTGGTCGCGCAGCGCCCGGTTGGCCGCGATCACCTCGCCGTCCAGCAGCCACTTGCCCGGCAGCGGCACCGTCAACCCGACCGGCACGTTCCAGGCGTCGCGCAGCAGGGGGGTCGCCTGCACCCAGGACGGCGAGGCGAAGACATTCCAGCCGGCGGCCAGGCGGCTGCCGAGCAGGATCTGGGCGAAGGGCCGGTGTGGGTCCTGGACGCCCCGGCGCCCCAGCAGATCGGCGCCGGCGCGCACCGCCGCCGACAAGGGGATGCGCGGCGATTGGTCGAGCACCTGTAGCTTGGCCGCCAG
>DATKFK010000136.1:0-5190 GCA_035544375.1 Thermoanaerobaculia bacterium | reverse complement strand
CCGCGCCACCTCGAGGGGATCGATCTCGCCAGCCCGAGCCGGCTGCTGCTGCGCAGCGACAGCGTGCGCGACCGCCGCGGCTTCCCCGAGCGCTTCACGGCGCTATCGCCCGAGCTGGCGGCGCTGCTCGGCGAGCGGGGGGTGCTGCTGGTGGGCATGGACACGCCGTCGGTCGACCCCTTCGACAGCAAGGAACTGCCCGCCCATCACGCGCTGGCGCGGGGCGGCGTGGCGATCCTCGAAGGCCTGCTGCTCGACGGCGTGCCGGAAGGCGTCTACGAGCTGATCGCCCTGCCGCTCAAGCTGGCAGGGCTGGACGCCTCGCCGGTCCGCGCCGTCCTGCGCAGCCTCGAGAGCTGACGTCCCATCAAAGGAGGCCCCTGTGAACAGCCTGGAGTTCGTCGAACAGCTGGTGGCGGAGATGGACCGGCTTTTCGCCCTGCTCGGCGAGACCGAGACCCTGGAGGCGGAATCGCAAGGACGGGTCGACGTCGTCAACCTGTTGCGCCTGGCCCTGAAGAGCGAGCTCGAAGCCTCCGAGCTGGCCGCCATCTGGATGCCCTCGACCCCCGAGGTGGACGCCAAGACGTGCCTGGCCTTGCAGTGCGGCGACGAGATGAAGCACTACGGGCTGATCAGCGCCCGCCTGGCGCAGCTCGGCGAGGACCTGGCCGGCTTCGATCCCATGTCCGACGGCCACAGCCCGCTCTACCAGTACCTGCGCGGCTTGCGCACCACGGTCGAGCGCATCGCCGGCGGACCCTTCGCCAGCGAGGCCATCGCCCAGGTGCGCAACCGCCAGTTCGTGGCCTTCTGCCGCTCCGTCGGCGACGACCGGACGGCCGAGCTCTACGAGGACGTGATCCAGCCCGAGGAGGCGCATCACCACCAGCTCGGCCGCCAGGTCCTCGAGAAGTATGCGGTCACCGCCGAGCTGCAGGAGCTGGTCATGGCCGCCATGCGCAACACCCTGGCCATCGCCGACGAGCTGCGCAACCTGGCCGCCAAGACCACGGGCGTCCACAGCATCCCGGTGTCCTGAGCCCATGCCCGAGACGACCGGGAGCAACGAGATGAGCGCACCACCGATCCATGCCATCGCCGTGCTGGGGGCAGGCACCATGGGCCGCGGCATCGCCCTCGTTGCGGCGCTGGCCGGCTTTGCGACCAGCCTTTACGACCCCGACCCGGGGGCGCTCGCCAAGGCGGAGGCGGCGATCCATCGCAGCCTGGCCAAGGGCGTCGAGCTGAAGAAGGTCACCGCCGAGGCCGCCGCCGAGGCGCAGGGCGCGCTGAAGCTGGCCTCGCGGCTGTCCGAGGCCGTCGCCGCGGCCGACCTGGTCATCGAGTCGGCGCCCGAGGACATCGCGCTCAAGGTGCGGCTGTTCCAGGAGGCCGACCGCCTCGCCCCCGAGCACGCCCTGCTGGCGAGCAACACCTCGGCGCTGTCGATCACCGAGATGGCGGCGGCCACCCGCCGGCCGCAGCGCTTCGGCGGCATGCATTTCTTCAATCCCGTGCACCTGATGAAGCTGATCGAGCTGGTGCGCGGCCTGGAGACCTCGCCCGCGACGCTCGCGGCGCTGCGCGCGGTGGGCGAGCGCATGGGCAAGGAGATCGTGCTGGTCAACGAGGCTCCCGGCTTCGTCACCTCGCGCATCAACGCCCTGATTGGCAACGAGGCGTTCCGGATGTTGCAAGAGGGGGTGGCCAGCGCGACGGACATCGACAAGGCGCTCAAGCTGGGGCTCAACCATCCCATGGGACCGTTCGAGATGGTCGATCTCGTCGGGCTGGACGTGCGCCTGTCGATCCTCGAGTTCCTGCACCGCACGCTCGGCGAGGCCTATCGCCCCAACCAGCTGCTCGTCCAGCACGTGCGCGCCGGCCGGCTGGGGCGCAAGGTGGGCCGCGGCGTCTATCAGTACGACGAGCAGGGCAAGCGGCTGGAGGGCTGACCCCACCCTCCGGGGGGAAGGGGACGCCCCCTCCCCTTCGCTTCGGCCAACAGTTGCTAGATCTGCCCGCGGCTGCCTGCCGCCGCCAGCTCGCCGATGCCGGCTTCGAGGCGCCGCACCATCTCCGGCAGGGCGTCGGCGGCGACCGAGCAGTGGGCGATGCGCAGGTAGCGCGGCGCGATCGACACCAGGCCGACGTCCCATCGCTCGAGCAGGTGGCGGCGCACCACGCCGGCGCCGAGCCCCAACCGCGCCGGCACCTCGACCAGGGCAAAGCAGCCGGCGTTGAAAGGGAGGGTTGCGAGCCGCTCGCGGTCGGCGGCCGCCAGCGTTTCGCGCAGCACCCTGAAGCGCGCCGCGAGCAGCTGCCGCACGTCCTCCATCTGCGCCTCGAGGCCGGCGTCGCCGAGGGCGGCGAGCAGCACCGCCTGGCTCGCCGACGGCGCCGCGCCCACCCCGGAGCGCAGCAGCGCCCCCACCTTCGTCTCGAGCGCACCCGCCGCCGCCGAGCCCGGCTCGACGGCGAAGGTGAGGAACCCCACCCTGCCGCCGAAGAAGCAAACCTCCTTGGTGGCGCCGTCAACCTTCACCGGCACCAGGTTCGGATGGGCTCCGGCCAGCTCCCAGAACAGGGACCCGCGCGGCACCTCCGGCTCGTAGACCAGCCCGGCGTAGGCGTCGTCGCACACCACCACCAGCGGCCGCCGGTCGGCTGCGGCGAGCAGCGAGGCCGTGAGCTGGCGGCGCTCACCCGCCGTGGGAGAGTAGCCCCCGGGGTTGGAGGGCAGGTTCACGAGCACGACGGCCGGCTCGCCCTCCGGCAGGTCGGCCAGCGGCCGGGCGGCGGCCAGAGGATCGAAGCGTCCCTCGCGATAGGCGGGCGCGGTCAGCAGGCGCCCGCCGCCGCACATTCCGAAGGTCTGGCGATAGCTCCCCCAGAAAGGCTCGGGGACCGCCACGGCCTTGCCCAGGCCGCCGAACAGGTCGGCGACCAGCGACAGCCCATGGCTGAGGCCGGCGGTGACCACCGGCAGGCTCGACGGCAGGGCCGCGGCGACTCCCTGCCGCTGCCTCTCGCGCCAGGCCCGGCGCAGCTCCGGCCAGCCGGTCGCCGGCGCGCTGCCGAGCGCGGCCGCGATGCCGGCCGCCCCTCCCGGCAGACCGGCGAGGGCCGCGGCGAGACGGTGAGGCAAGGCCGCGCCCGAGAGGGGCGGCGGCGCCGCCAGCACGCGGTCCCGGGTTGCCTGGGCCGGCGCCGGCGCCGGCTCCGCCGGCCGCGCGCTCGCCGCCGGTTGCGCCCGGTGCGCCGGCGTGCCGCCGCCGGCACGGCGGCCTGGCGGCGAAAGCGCCTGCCATAGCGCCGGCACCTCATGCCGCAGCGCGGCGTTCTCGCGTTCCAGGAGATCCATGCGCAGCTGCTCCTCGACAGCGGGCTCAGGTGTCCAGGCGGTAGCGGAAGGTCTTGACCTGCCAGCCGCCGGACCCCTCGACGGCAAGCGCGCCGATGTAGTCGCGCTCGGGCCGGAAGCAGCGGAAGTGCCAGCGCGCCGCACGCACCGCGTCGCCTTCCAGGGTGAGCATGCGCGGCGCCTCGCCGGGCACCAGCGTGACCGCGAAGGAGTCGAGCGGCGCCGCCAGCCCTTCGCCCACCGCCTTCAGATAGGCCTCCTTGCGCGTCCAGCAATTGAAGAACCCCTCGGGCCTGGCGGGCGCGGGCAGGCGGCGCAGCGCCACCCGTTCGCTCTCCGAGAAGAAGCGCTCGGCGATCTGCTCGAGGTCCGGCATGGGCTTCAGGAGCTCGACGTCGACGCCGATCTCCGGGCCGCGCAGGAAGCCCACCAGCGCCAGCTCGTGCGAGTTCGAGAGGTTGAAGGACAGGCCGCTCGCCGTCGCCGGCGGGCCGGCAAGGAAGGGCTTTCCGCGCGGACCGTAGGAGAAGGCAACCGCCTCGGGGGCGATGCCGAGATAGTCGCCGAGCAGCGCCCGCAGGGCGCCCCGACCCACCAGGTACCGCCGGCGGTGGACCTCGAAGCGAAAGCGCCGGGCGCGCTCCCACTCGTCCGGGGCGAGGCTGCCCGCCAGCCGCTCGACCACCTGGGGAGCCGGGTCGAGCGCCACGGCCCAGACCTGGATCTCGCGGTCAGGCAGCGCCGGGTCCGCGGCCGCGCGCGGCGCAAAGTCTTCGGCGGGCGCGGTCACCGCAGCGGCCGCGCGTCGCCGAGAGGCGCCGCGGTCCGCGAGAGCTCGGCCAGGTCACGTGCCAGGGACTCGGTGACCAGATCGCGGGCGCTGTGCAGGAAGAAGTGATCGCCGGGCAGCATGCGCAGGCGGAAGCCGCCGCGCCCGTGCTCGCGCCATCCCTCCACGTCCTCGCGGGTCACCTCCGCGTCGCCCAGCCCGCCGAAGGCGGAGATGCCGAGGTCCAGGGGCTCCTCGGGACGGAAGACGTAGGTCTCGTTGAGCTCGAAGTCGGCCCGCAGCACGGGGATGAGCAGGCGCATCAGCTCGGCATGCTGCAGCACTTCCTCGGGTGTGCCGTTGAGCTCGCGCAGCTTGGCGAGGAACTCCGGTTCCGGCAGGTCGTGGATGTCCTCCTCGCGGGCCGGCACCTGCGGCGCCCGCCTGCCGGACACGAAGAGGTGCACGGGCAGCGGGCGTCCGCGGCGGCGCAGCTCGCGGGCCAGCTCGAAGGACAGCATGGCCCCCATGCTGTGGCCGAAGAACGCGAACGGCAGGCCGAGATGGGGCTGCAGGGCGTCGGCGAGCGCCGCGACCAGGTGCTCGGGGCTGACGAAGGGCGGCTCGCGCAGGCGGCTTTCGCGACCCGGCAGCTGCACGGGGCAGATCTCGACATCGGAGGGCATCGCCGCCGCCCAGCCGCGGTATGCGGAAGCGCCTCCTCCGGCGTAGGGAAAGCAGAACAAGCGCAGGCGGGCGCGCGGATTCACTTCGCGGTAGGCGAGCCACCGCTCGACCGGGGGGCTGGGGTTCACGTTGCCCTTGCTGTCAGTGGCACCCTGCGACACCTCGGCCGCGCCGCCGCCGCAGGTGCCCGGGTGGCCGTTACCGCTAGTTGGTCCCCTGGCTGGCCTGCCGCTCGCGCTCCATCTCTTCCATCTTCTTGCGCAGCGACAGCGGCCGCATGTCGGTCCAGATCTCCTTGATGTGGGCCAGGCACTCTTCCTTGTTGCCGCTCTTGCCGACGTCGTTCCAACCCAGCGGGTTCTCGCGG
>DATKFK010000135.1:0-4079 GCA_035544375.1 Thermoanaerobaculia bacterium | reverse complement strand
GGCGGCCTTTACCCCAATCCGTCGGTGCTGAGCGCCGCCATCGCCGCCACCACCGAGCGCCTGCTGATCCGGGCCGGCAGCGTCGTGCTGCCGCTGCACGACCCGCTGCGCGTGGCCGAGGAATGGGCCCTGGTCGACAACCTCTCGCGCGGCCGCGCCGGCGTCTCCTTCGCCTCCGGTTGGCATGCCAACGACTTCGTGCTCAACCCCGCCGCCTACCAGGACCGGCACGAGATCATGCGGCGGAGCATCGGCACCGTGCGCCGGCTCTGGCGCGGCGAGGCCCTGCGGCTTCCCGGCGGCGCCGGCGGCGAGGTCGAGGTGCGGATCTTCCCCCGGCCGGTGCAGCGGGAGCTGCCGATCTGGGTGACGGCCGCCGGCAGCCCGGCGACCTTCCGGATGGCCGGCGAGCTGGGAGCGGGGGTGTTGACCCACCTCCTGGGCCAGGACACCGGCGACGTCGCCGCCAAGATCCAGGTCTACCGCGAAGCGTGGCGGCAGGCGGGCCACGGTCCGGGCGCCGGCCGGGTCACCGTCATGCTCCATACCTTCGTCGGACCGAGCCTCGAGGCCGTGCACGCGGCGGTGCGCGGACCCCTGAGCGCCTACCTCAAGACGTCGTTCGGGCTGCTGCGCTCGCTGGCCGAGAGCGTCGGCGTCCACGGCGATCCCGCCGGGATGCCTCCCGGCGAGCTCGACCTGCTGGTGGCTCGCGCCTATGAACGCTACGTGGCGGCAGGAGCCGGCCTGATCGGCACGCCCGAAAGCTGCGACGAAACCCTGTCGCGCCTGCGGCAGATGGGCGTGGACGAGGTGGCCTGCCTGATCGATTTCGGGGTCGCCGCCGACCAGGTGCTCGCGAGCCTGGCGCATCTCGACGAGCTGCGGCGGCGTGCGGCGGCGACCGCTGCCGCCGGCGCGGCCGGCGCCAAGGGAGCGGTCGCC
Source organism: Thermoanaerobaculia bacterium (assembly GCA_035544375.1). GTDB lineage: Bacteria > Acidobacteriota > Thermoanaerobaculia > Multivoradales > UBA5704 > JASLEW01. Next base: position 3,134 of record DATKFK010000135.1, on the reverse strand, counting down.
GGGGCCGCGGCCGCCGGGACCGGGCTCGCGCCAGCCCCCGGCGCCGGGGCCGCAGCCATCCTGCGCCAGGTCACGGCACCGCTGGCACGCCGGCTGGCGGCGGAGCCGGCGCTCGCGGCGAGCCTTGGCGGCCTCGGCGAGCTGCTGGCCGGGCAGGCCCCCGCGCTCGCGGGACAAAGAGGGTGAGAGCCGGTCAGGCCTGGCGCCGGACCTTGGCTCGTGGCTGCCGCGCCACGGTCTGGGTGCGCTTGACGCGCAGGTTCCAGTCGGCCGCCGCCTCCTCGAGGGTGGAACGGTCCGCGGAGCGCGACCGGCAGGCGTTGCAGACCACCCAGAACCAGCGGCCCCGCAGGTATGACAGGCTCCTGGCCGTGGGCTCCCCCCCGCACTCGCATGGCATCAGACTCTTGATCATGTCGTCTCCAATAGAGGATTGACGCCCGGACCGTTCGCTCCTGCGGTCCGTGCCACAAGCGGCACGATCGCTCCGTGCCGGCTTGCACGGCCGCAGAAGCGAAGGTTATGGGCTGTCATTGGACATATAATATCCCTACTCACTCTATTTTGCAACCCCTCCGGAGTATCTTAGACATCGGGAAGCTCGTAGAGTAGCCTCTGGCACGTCGTTTGCCCCAAGGAGCACCGCCATGGGCCACTGGTTGGTCAATGCGTTCGCGAGCTACGGCCTGGCGGTCATCGTCGTCGCGATCTACTGCGAGGGCTGCGGTGTGCCGCTGCCGGGCGAGACGGTGCTGCTGGCGGGCGGGTTTTTCGCCCGCCAGGGTTCCCTTTCCCTCGGCTGGGTGCTGGCGGCAGCCTTCCTGGCGGCGGTCGCCGGGGACAACACCGGTTACTGGATCGGCCGCCGGGGCGGCCGCGGCCTGGTGGAGCGGCACGGACGCTGGGTCGCGCTGACCCCGGGACGCCTCGAGTCGATCGAGGCGTTCTTCAATCGCCACGGCGCCAAGACCATCCTGATCGCCCGCTTCCTCTCCGGAGTGCGCGCCATCGCGCCGCTCTTCGCGGGCATCAGCCGCATTCCCTGGCGGCGCTTTGCGGCGGTCGACGCCGCGGCCTGCCTGCTGTGGGCGACCGCGGTCGGCCTGGTGGGCTACGCCTTCGGCGAGAGCTTCAGCCGCATCGAGCACTGGATCGGCCGGGCCGGCCTCTCGCTGCTGGCGCTGGCGGCCGGCCTGCTGCTGCTGCGCGCCGCCGAGCGCCACCGCGACCGGGTGCGGCTCTGGGTCCGAGAGTCGCTCGGCCGCGGGCTCACGCAGAGCCAGCTATGGCTGGTCGCCGTCGAGCTGACCGTCCTCGGGACCCTCGCCCGCGTCGCCGGCAGGGTGGTCGCCCACCGCGCCAACCACTTCGACGAGCACGTGGCGGTGTGGTTGGCGACGAGCGGCGGCCCGCTTCAGGACGGTCTGCTGGCCGTGTTCGCGGCGCTGGGCTCGGCGCCGGCGGCGCTCGCCGTCGTGCTGCTGGTGACCGGATGGTGTTTCAGGCGGGCGCGCCGCAGCCAGGGGATCGTGATGGCCGCCACCTACCTCGTCAGCCTGGCGCTCAGCGCCGACCTCAGCCGGGCGCTCACCTGGTGGAACGGCGCGCTGGGCATCTTCTCGGGCCTGCTGTCGGGCAATGCCCTGGTCGCGGCGACGGCCTACGGCGGCGCCGCCCTGCTCCTCACCCTGGACCGGCCGCGCTGGCGGTGGCCCGCCGCGCTGCTCGCCGGGGCGCTCGTCCTGCTGGTCGCCTGGGCGCGCATCGTCGATGACGGCGACCTGCCGAGCGGCGTCCTCGCCGGCCTCGCCGTGAGCGCGCTGTTGCTGCTGTTCGCCACCTTCGTGATCGAGGCGATGGAGCTGCGCCATCCGCCGGCCCCCGCCGCTTCCGGGGACGCTCCTCCCGGCGGCTCCCGCATCGTCTGACGACGAGAACCGCCCTCTTTTCCGTCAGAGGAATTGAGGGCCGGTCCCTGGTGGCGGCCCTCCTAACGGTCCGCGGGATCGGGGAGAGCAAGGCGATGCCAAGGCATCTGGAAGCGCGCGAGACGATGGAAGATCCGGGCCGCCACCTCGGCCAGGACGAAGGCGACCCGCCGCCGGCCATTGAGGCGCCAGCCGCGGCCGCCGCGGCCGTGCAGAGGGTGCAGACCGGCGTCCGCATGGAAAAGCGGCTGGTCAAGGTGCTCAAGGCGCTCGCCGAGCTCTACGACCGGTCGCTGGGCGATCTGCTCGAAAGCATCGTGCTGCACGCCTTCGAGGGCCGCTCCCCCTTCTCCGCCGAGGCGCTGCGCCGCATCGCGGAGCTCGAGCGGATCTATGGGTTGGACCTCGCGGCGCGAGCCGCCAACCGCCCGCTCGAGCCCGTTACCGGCGAGCAGCACTAGCCTTGCCGGGCCCGCAACAATGGGCCGGCAGGTGCCGTATCCTGGAGCGACGGGGCGGCGGCGGCCGCCGCCCGGAGGTGGCTCCTGGAAACCCTGCTCCAAGACCTTCGGCTCTCCTGCCGGCTGCTGGCCAAAAGCCCGATCCCGACCGCCGTCGCCGTGCTTTGCATCGCGCTCGGCATCGGCGCCAACACCACCGTCTACAGCATCGTCGAGGCGGTGCTGCTGCGTCCTTTCCCGTTTGCCGATCCGGACCGCATCGTCGCCCTGCACCGCAGCCGCACCCAGGAGCCGAGCGCCGACAGCTTCTCCTACCCCGACTTCTTCGACCTCGAGCGGCAGACCGTCACGCTCGCCGCCCTCGGCGCCTACCGTAGCGCCAGCCTCACCTTCACCTCCGGCAAGGGGGACGAGCCGGAGAGGGTGGCGGGCCAGGCGGTGTCGGCCGGACTCTTCCCGCTGCTCGCCGTGCGTCCGGCCCTGGGACGCGGCTTCCTGCCGCAGGAGGACAGGCCGGGCGCGCCTCCCGTCCTTCTTCTCGGCTACGAGCTATGGCAGCGCCGTTTCCATGGCGATCCCACGACGGTCGGGCGCACCGTGACCGTCAACGACACGGTCCGCACCATCGTCGGGGTGATGCCGCCGCGCTTCGGCTTCCCCTCGCTGGCGCAGGCCTGGGTGCCGCTCGGGCCGCTCTGCGCCACCCGGACGCGCGGCGAGCGCGAGCTGGACGTGCTGGCGCGCC
>DATKFK010000134.1:0-3100 GCA_035544375.1 Thermoanaerobaculia bacterium | reverse complement strand
CATAGGCGGGATCGGCGAGCAGCCGCGGCGCCACCCCGGCCGCCAGCAGCTCCTCGTCGTTCGCGCCGCGGATCGACTCCCGGCCGGCGCGCAAGCTCTCCCAGAACTGCTCGACGTCCGGCGCCCCGGGGAAGCGCCCGGCCATACCGATGATGGCAATGCCCGGCGCCGCGCCGCTCCCGCTCCCGGCGGCGTCGCCGCTGCCCGCGCCTCTCTCGTCGTCGGTGGTTGGCTCTGCTGACTTCATGACACCAGGTCCTCATCGTTGCGAGACGCCCCTGCCCTCCCGGCTGCCGCGGCAGCCGCGAAGCAGGACGCACATTGGGGTTACTCCTGCCGCATGGTCTGCGCTGGAGACATCGCCGCGGCACGGCGGGCCGGCAGGTAGTTGGCCGCCGCGCCCACCGCCAGGAGCAGCAGGACCGCGGCGCCGAAAGCGAGAGGGCTGGCGGCGCTGACGCCGACGAGCATCCCGGAGATCAAGCGGGTTGCTGCCAGGGCGCCGAGCAGGCCGAGGACGAGCCCGGCGCCGACCAGGGCCATGCCCTGCCCGAGGAACAGCCGCACCACCCGCGAGCGGGATGCGCCCAAGGCTACCCGGATACCGACCTCCCGCCGGCGCCGGAGCGCCGAGTAGGAGATGACGCCGTAGACGCCGAGGCCGGCCAGCACCAGCGCCAACGCGGCGAGGGCTCCGAGCAGCCCGGCGCCGGCGCGGCGCGTCCACAGCCGGCCGTCGATGACTTCCGTGATGGTGGCCAGACGTACCACCGGCAGCGTGGGGGCGGCCGCCTGCAGGGTGTGGCGCAGCGTCTCGGCCAGGGCCGCCGGGTCACCCGCGGTGCGCACGTGCAGCGTTGCTTGCGACGAGTAGGCCTGGGCGATCGGCAGGTAGACGTAGAGCTGCGGGTCCTCGGCCAGGAAGTTGTACTTGACGTCGCGGGCCACGCCGACGATCTCCACGTCGCGGTTCATCAGGCGCAGGCGCGCGCCGAGCGGCTCGCGGCCCGGCCAGTAGCGTTCGGCGAAGGTGCGATTGATCACCGCCACGCCGCGCGTGCCGGCCCGATCGTCGGAGGTGAAGCCGCGGCCGCGCAGGATGGGGATACCGAGGGTCTCGAAGTAGCGCGCGCCGACCGCCGAGCTCTGCGTGAGCAGCGCGCCGCCCGCCGGCAGCTCCCGGCCGGAGAGCACCACCCGGCGCCGCGCTCCGAAGTCGGTCAGCATCAGGTTCTCGCCGACCGCCGCCGAGCGCACGCCGGCCAGCGCCTCGACGCGTTCGACCAGCTGCTCGAGGAACGCCTCGCCACGCGCTTCGCCGAAGCCCTGGCTGTCGAGATTGAAGGAGGCCACGAGCAGGTGCCGGCGTTCGAAACCCGGGTCGAGCCGCTGCGCGTTCATGAGGCTCGCCAGGAAGAGCAGCGCGCCGATCAAGGCCACCAGGGAGAGCGCCACCTGGCCGGCGAGGAAGAGATTGCGCAGGTTGAGCCGCCGGCCGCGGCGCCCGGAGACCGCCTCGTTCTTGAGCGCCGGCATCAGCTGGGGCCGGCTGGCTTGCAGCGCCGGCGCCAGCCCGAACGCCAGGCCGGCCAGCAGCGACAGGCCGATGGTGAAGAGCAGCAGCCGCCAGTCGAGGTCGAGCCTCACTCCCGGCAGCCGCGGGGCGACACTGGTGGCGATCAGGCGGTTGGTCCAGCCCGCCACCAGCAGATCGGCGATGCCGGCGAGCAGGAAAAGCACGAGGGTCTCGGTGAGCAGCTGGCGCACCAGCCGGCCGCGCCCCACCCCGAGGGCGAGGCGCACCGCGATCTCCTTGCGCCGGCCGGCGCCGCGCACCACCAGCAGGTTGGCCACGTGGGTGCAGGCGATCAGCAGCACCACCGCCACCGTCGCGGCCAGCAGCCGCGCCACGCGCACCAGGACCTGGCGGTCGTTGGCGCCGGTTGCCGCCTGGGCGAGCGGCAGCAGGGCGAGCGAGAGCTTGCGGTTGTCGTCGGGGTAGTCGCGCGCCAGGCCCTCGGCGAGCGCCTTCAAGGAGGCCTCGGCGCGCGCCGGATCGAGGCCCGGCCGGAGACGGCCGAGCACGCCGAGCAGCGGCGCCCGGCGCTGATCGAACAGCGGCCGCGCCGCCTGCGGCAGCACCTGGTCGTGCATCGCGAGCGGCACCCAGAAGCCGGCCGGCGCCAGCACGCTGGTGCCGTTGAAGCCGGCCTGCGCCACCCCGACGACGCTGAAGCCCTGGCGGTTGAGTTGGATCACCCTGCCGACGATCCGCGGCTCGCCGCCGAAGCGCCGCTGCCAGAGCGCGTGACTCAGCACCAGGACGGGATGGGCTCCCGGCGCCGCGTCCTCCTCGGGCAGGAAGGTGCGGCCCAGCGCGGGCCGCACGCCCAGGGTCGTGAAGTAGTTGCCGGAGACCATGGCGCCGTCGATCTGCTCCGGCTCGCCGCCCTCGGTCAGTCCCATCGACACCGGCGTCACGGCGGCGACCTGCGAGAAGGCGGCGTTGTGGTCGCGCAGATCGACGTAGTTGCGATAGGAGACCGGAAAGAAGCCCGGGAAATCGCGCGAGACGGTCAACACCGCCTGCAGCCGCGGCAGGTCGGCCACCGCCAGCGGCCGCCGCATCACCGTGTCGACCAGGTTGAAGATCGCGGCGTTGGCGCCGATGCCCAGCGCCAGCGACAGCACCGCGATGCCGGTGAACCCCGGCGACCGGACGAGCGCCCGCAAGGCGTGATGGACGTCTCTGCCGAGCTCTCTCATTCAAGGCTCCTTTCTGCCAGCTCTGCCAGCTCCGCGAGGTCTGGCTGGCCTGCGTGTGCCGCCTGCTCCGTGCGCCCCTTCCGGCGCGCTGCGAGGAAGCGGGCTTCCCGCGCCGCGGCGCGGCCGCGCGCCGCGCGCTGCTCGACGGCGGCGCCGGCGGCAGTGCCCACGGCGCTTGCCCCGCCGCCCTGGTGAAGATGGCGGGCCAGGGCATCGATCGTCGGGTGCTGGAACAGCTCGAGCAGTGGCAGGCTGCGGCCGAAGCTCTGGTGCAGGCGTTCGTTGACCCGGATCATCAGCAGCGAGTGGCCGCCGAGGTCGAAGAAGTTGTCGT
>DATKFK010000133.1:0-6325 GCA_035544375.1 Thermoanaerobaculia bacterium | reverse complement strand
GTGCTGACCGCCTTCCAGGACGTCGAGGACAACCTCTCGGCGCTGCGGGTGCTCGACGAGGAGGCGGCCCAGCAGGCGGTCGCGGTGGCCGCCGCCGAGCGGTCCCTGGCGCTCTCCAACTACCGGTACCAGGGCGGCATCACCACCTATCTCGAGGTGATCACCGCCCAGGCCGCGGCGCTCGCCAACGAGCGCACGGCGGTGGACATCCTGACCCGGCGGATGACCGCCTCGGTCAACCTGGTCAAAGGGCTGGGCGGCGGCTGGCGCGACAGCGACCTGCCGTCGGGCGCCAGCATCCTGTCGCGGCGCTGACCGCGCCGCCTGCTGGCGCGGCGTTCTCACCGGCACCCGGGCGGCTCAGAGGACGGCGTAGACGGTCTGGTACACCGCCGCCGCCGTGAACCTGCCGACGCTCACCGCCACCACGCGGTTGAGCCAGGCGTACTTCTCCGAGGCGGTTTCGAACCGCGGCGTGGTGCGGAAGTAGTACTCCGAGGGGTCGACGTCCTCGCCCGCGAGGACCCGCGCGAAGGTTTCCGGCGAGATGGCCAGCAGCCCCTCGGCGGCGGCATAGACCAGGTGGCCGTCGTCGGCGCGGAAGGTGATCCGCACGTCGAGCGCCCTGACGCCATCGCCGCGGATCAGCAGCCAGTCCCCTCCCCCGGGCAGCACCTCCGCGGCGAGCTTGGGGCCAGAGACGACCCCACCCTTGACCAGGCGGACCCGGCGGAAGCCCGCGGGCGTCGCTCCCACCTCCTGCACCTCTCCCAGATCCGCCCTGATCTCGAACAGCAGCTCGGTGCGCAAGTCCGGCATCGCACCTCCTCTCACCACCCCCGGGCGGCCGCCGCTCCGGAGCAACGTCGGTGAACCTGTGCATTGTAAGGGCGGCTGAGCCGGCCTTCGGGTTACAGCGGCCGGACCGGCTACGGCCCTGCAACTGCCGCGATCGCGGGCGGGCGCCCGCCGAGGGGCCGGATGACGGTCTCGGCGAACCTCTCCATCTCTTCGTATTGCGGGCTGAACTGCAGGAGCAGCAGGTCGACGCCGGCCTCCTCGAAGCGGCCCACCTGCTCCTGGAGCTGTGCGGGGGTGCCGACGAGGCCCGAGCGCAGGCCGCGGTTCGAGACCGAGTAGTCCTCGATCGACAGCTTCTGCTCGAGCTGCGTGCCGGCCAGCCATTGCTGGAAGTTGGCGAAGCCGGCGGCGCTCTGCTGCACGTCGGTGATGCGGGCCAGCTCGGCCCTGGCCGCGCTCTCCGACTCGCGTACGACCACGTAGCCGGCGACGCCGTAGCGGAGCGGCGGCAGCCCGAGCCGCTCGCGGCGCGCGGCCATGTCGGCCACCTTGGCGGCGATCCGCTCCGGGGGATCGCCATGCATGAGGTAGGCGTCGCAGCGGCGGGCGATGAGGTCCTTGGCCGCCTCGGACTCGCCGCCGGCGTAGAGCACCGGCCGGGGCCGCGCCAGCGGCTTCGGCTGCAGCACGTTGCCGTCGACCCGGTAGAAGCGGCCCGAGTACGAGAACCGGTCGCCGGACCAGACGCCGTCGAGCACCTCGAGCCACTCGGCGGTGCGCGCGTAGCGCTGGTCGTGCTGCTCGAAATCGACGCCGTACATACGGGCCTCGTCCGCCCACCAAGACGACACGACGTTGAGCGACAGGCGGCCGCCGCTGATGTGATCGATGTTGGCTGCCTGCTTGGCGAGCAGGGCCGGCAGGTGAAAGGTCGGGCGGACCGCCACCATCAGCTCGAGCCGGGCGGTGACCGCGGCGAGCGCCGCGGCGGTCGACCAGGCGTCCAGGGCGGGCGCCTCGACGCCCTTGATGTCGTTGAGGTTCAGCTCGGCGAGCAGGGTCAGGTCGAAGCCGATCTGCTCGCTGCGCCGGGCGAGGCGGCTGACATAGTCCCAGGTCGCCGCCATGCCCTCGTCGGCGACGTTGCGGAGCCAGCCCCCGAAGACCGGCAGCCAGTACCCGAAACGCATGCCCCGGCGCGCTTCCTGCCTGGCGGCGGCCGCGGCGGCGCCGGCTGCTGTGGCAGCGGCGGCAACGGTCGCGGCGGCGGCACCGGTCGTAGTGCCGGCCGCACCGGCCGCGCTGGTGTGGGTGAGGCCGTCAATCGGCATGATGCGCCTCCATCTCGGCTTCGAGGTAATCGGCGAGCGGCACGAACGGATCGAAGCCGACGACGCGCGGGCCGTCGGAGACGAAGTTCGAGAGCGCGTTGATGTCGTAGAAGTAGTGCCTGCCGTCGCGGTCGTCGACGACCAGCTCGATGCCGCCGACGTCGATGCCGGCCCGCTGCATGATGCGCTCGGCGTCGGCGACGACGTCCGGCGGCGGCATCACGCCTTCGACGCGCAACCCCGCTTTCGGAGCCTCGACCGCGCAGGCGTTGCCGAGCTCGACGCCGGCCGCCGTCCGGCAGATGTCGGCGGGGCAAAGGTCGAAGGTCTCGCCGCTCAGGAACACCTTGATCCCGTACAGGAACTTGCCTCCGACCACCTCCATGCGGGTGATGTGGCCGCCGCGCGCCGGGATGAACTCCTGGACCAGCGCCACGTGGTCGAGACCGAGGTCGATGGCGCCCGCCGCCGCAGCCGCGCCGAGCCGCGCCGGGGAATCGTAGCGGGTCACGCCGACGCCGCTGCCGCCGACGTTCGGCTTGACCACGACCGGGAAGCGCAGCCCCTCGGCCGCCGCGGCCGCCTGCGCAGGGTCGTGGATGATGCGGGTCCTGGGCGCGGGAAGACCCAGCGACCGCAGCAGCGACAGCTGCAGCGCCTTCGACGTCTCGTGGCGAAACGCCTGGAGGCCGTTGACGACGCGGATGCCGGCCAGCTCGAGGCCGGCAAGATAGTGCAGGGTGTAGAAGATCTGGGCGTGGCTCCGCCGGTAGGCCGACGGGCTCATGCGATTGAAGACGACCGGGTAGCGCCGATCGAGCCCCGCCGGATCGTAGAAGTGCGATTGGGCATGGACCTTGACGTAGGGCGTGCCGCGGCGGTCCAGCTCGGCGAACAGGCGCTCGAACCAGACCGGGTGCTCGTAGTAGACCGCGAGCGGGCCGGGGCCGCGGCCCGGCGCGGGGCGCGCTTCAGAAGGTGAGACGGCCAGCTGCTGAGTGGGCAAGAGGCGGTTCTCCATTTAGATTACTAATCTGGTCACAAATACGAAGGATAGCCCGAACCGGCCCCGGCGGCAAGACAGGGGGGTCGGGCTGCGGGAGCGCTGGAAGCGCCGGGAGCGCCGGGATGGCATGACAGCGGCGCCCAGGCCCCCCGGTCGGCTAGAATGCCCGCCATCGACGCCCAGATCCCCCCTCCGAGCGTGCCGCGCCGGGAGAGCGACCCGCTCGCCCGCGGCGCCGGCTCCACGGGGGACGGCGCGGGCGCCGCCGCGGACCGCGCCGGCGGTGCGGACGGCTCCGGCGCCGCCGCCGCGGACGACGCCACCGTCGCGTCGGCCCCTGGCTCGCGGCCGACGTTCGCGCGGCGGCTCAACCTGTTCGATGCCACGATGATCGTGATCAGCGGCATCGTCGGCTCGGGCATCTTCATCAACCCCTACGTCGTGGCGCAGGCGGTGGGGACGCCCTTCCTGATCGTCGCGGTGTGGGTGGCGGGCGGGGCGATCGCGCTGCTGGGGGCCTTCGTCTTTGCCGAGCTGAGCACGGTGATGCCGCGGGTGGGCGGCCAGTATGCCTTCTTCCGCGAAGCCTTCCATCCCTTGGTGGCGTTCCTGCACGGCTGGTCGCTGCTGCTGATCATCCAGTCGGGGGCGACCGCGGCGGTGGCCGTGGCCTTCGCCACCTACGTCGCGCCGCTGGTCCGCATGCCGCCGGCGGGAATCCCCTGGCTGGCAGCCGCCGTCATGCTGCTGCTGGCGGGCTTCCATGCGCTGGGCGTGCGGCCCGGCGCCCTGGTCGTCAACGTCATCACCTTCGGCAAGGTGCTGGTGCTGGCGGCGCTGATCCTCGGCGTCTTCCTGGTCTCGCCGCACTCGCCCGGGCTGACGTTCGCGACGCTGACGCCGCCGGGCGTGCACGGCCTGCTTCTCCTCTCGGCGTTCTTCGCCGGGTTGGTGCCGGCGATGTTCTCCTATGGCGGCTGGCAGAACGTCAACTTCGTCGCCGAGGAGGTGCGCGAGCCGCAGCGCAACCTGCCGCGGGCGATCTTGCTCGGCGTCGCCTGCGTCATCGTGATCTACGTCGGCGCCAACCTCGCCTACCTGCACGTGCTGACGGCGCCGGCGCTGGCCGCCAGCCGGACGCCGGCGGCGGACGCCGCGACGCGGGTATTCGGCGACGCCGGCGGCCGCGCGATCGGCGCGCTGGTGGTGGTCTCCACCTTCGGCTTCCTCAACCTGGCGCTGCTGACGGCGCCGCGGGTCTACTACGCCATGGCCGCCGACGGCCTCTTCTTTCACGCCCTCGCCCGCCTGAGCCCGCGGTTCCGCGTGCCGACGGCGGCGATCCTGCTGCAGGGCGGCCTCGCCGCCGCCTTCGCGCTCACCCGCAGCTACGAGCGGTTGCTGGGCTACGCGGTGTTCGCCGATTGGATCTTCTTCGCGCCGGCCGGGGTGGCGCTGATGGTGTTCCGCCGCAAGCTGCCGGCGGCGCCCCGTCCCTTCCCCACCCCGGGCTACCCCTGGGTGCCGCTCGTTTTCTCCCTGTTCGGGGCGGGGATCGTGCTCAATCTGTTCTTCACCGAGACCCGCGATGCGTTGCTGGGGACCGCTATCCTCGCGGCCGGCGTTCCCGTCTACCTGCTGTGGCGGGCCCACGCGCTCCGGCAGACGCGGCGGCAGGTCACGAGATGAGAGCACGAGGCAGCGTCTACATGCACTGGGCCAAGCTGCACGCGGCGGCCCGCTACAACCTGGCCAACAGCGGCCTGCTCGGCTGCGCCACCGAGGACCTCGAGCTGGCGCCGGACGACTTGCAGGTCAACGGCCCCAACCACCAGGGTTTCCAGCCGCTGATCGCCGCCATTGCCGAGCGCTACGGCACCCGCCCCGAGCAGGTGGTGACGGCGGCCGGGACCTCGGGAGCGAACTTCCTCGCCTTCGCGGCCCTGATCGAGCCCGGCGACGAGGTGCTGATCGAGCAGCCGACCTACGAGCCACTGCTCGCCGCCCTGTCCTGGCTCGGGGCGCGCCTGCGCCGCTTCCAGCGCCGCTTCGAGGACGGCTATCGTTGCGACCTCGACGAGGTGCGCCGCCAGCTGGCCGCCGCCTCTGGGCGGGGCGTCCGCCTGGTGGTGCTCACCAACCCCCACAACCCGAGCGGCACGCTCGCCCCGGCCGCCGAGGTCGCGGAGGTGGGGCGGCTTGCCGCGGCCGCCGGCGCGCTGGTCCTGGTCGACGAGGTGTATCTCGACATCTGGGAGGGACAGGCGCAGTCCAGCCACCTCCATCTGGGGCCCAACTTCCTGACCACTAGCAGCCTGACCAAGTGCTACGGCTTGAGCGGCCTGCGCTGCGGCTGGGTGCTCGGCGCGCCGGAGCTGGTGGAGCGCATGCGGCGCGTCAACGACTTCATGGCCGCCACCGGGTCGATGCCGAGCGACGCGCTGGCGCTGGCCGCCATTCGCCAGCTGCCGCGGCTGGCCGCCCGCGCGCGGTCGATCCTCGAGCCCAACCACGAGCTGGTGCGGGACTTCCTCGCCGCCCACGGCGACCTGCTGCAAGCCGTCCTGCCCACGCCCACGATGATGGCCTTCCCGCGCCTGCTGCGGGAGGACGACAGCCAGGCGCTCCACGACCGCCTGCGCCGCCGCGAAACCTCGATCGTGCCGGGCCGCTTCTTCGACCACCCGCGGCATTTCAGGCTCGGCTTCGCGGTGCGCCCCGCCGACGTGGCCGAAGGGCTGCGGCGGCTGTCCGCGGCGCTCCGCGACACGCCGCCGGCCTGCTGACCTGCTGACCTGAGCCGGCCAGCGGCTCCGCGCCGCCAAGTGCGCCGGCCGCAACCGCAGACATGGAGCGTGACGCGGCCTGTGTCGGCTTCACCGTGACCGTCACCGACACCCAGACCGGGCACCAAAAGACCTATGTCAACGTGAACGGCACCGCCGCGCCGCCGCTGCAGGACACCCTCGCCCTGCCTTGCCAATAGGCTGCTGGTGGCCGGTGATAGGGCCGGCGGTCGTGAAGGCGCCATCCCTGGCGCCTGTCTTGACATAGGCGTTGCAACTTTACCACCGACAGCGTAGAATACTCGACAGAAAACACGTCTGCCGGCGGCACGCTCGCCAGCCGCCGGCTCAGATCCAGGGGGCATCGCGACCATGTCGGTTGACTTCAAGGTGCCGCACAG
>DATKFK010000132.1:0-6597 GCA_035544375.1 Thermoanaerobaculia bacterium | reverse complement strand
CGGCGGATCTGCTCGGCAAAGGGCGTCTGATAGCCGGCGCCGGCCGGGACGCTCGCGTACGGCACGATGCCGCCCGACGAGCAGTCGATGAGGTCCACGCCGAGGCCGCGCAGGGCGCGGGCCAGCTCGACGGACTGCGCGACGTCCCAGCCGCCGTCGACCCAGTCGGTCGCGGACAGGCGCACGAAGAGCGCCGCGCCCGCGGGCCACGAGGAGCGGACCGCCGCCACGATCTCGCGCAACAACCGGGTGCGGTTGTCGAACGAGCCGCCGTAGGCGTCCTGGCGCTGGTTGCTGAGCGGCGACAGGAACTCGTGGATCAGGTAGCCGTGAGCGGCATGGATCTCGACGACGCGAAAGCCCGCGGCGCAGGCGCGGCGCGCCGCCGCCGCGAACGCGGCGACGACCTCCTGGATGCCGTCCACGGTGAGGGCTTGCGGCATGGGATAGTGGTCGGCGAAAGCCAGGGCGCTCGGGGCCACGACCCGCTGCCAGCCGCCGGCGCCTTGGGGAACCGCCCCGCTTCCCGCCCATGGCCGCAGGGTGCTCGCCTTGCGCCCCGCGTGCGCCAACTGCATCCCGGCGACGCTGCCCTGCTGGTGGATGAAGCCGACGATGCGGGCCAGCGGCGCGACGTGCTCGTCGCTCCAGATGCCTAGGTCCTGCGGGCTGATGCGGCCCTCGGGCAGGACGGCGGTCGCCTCGGTGAGCACCAGCCCGGCGGCGCCCACGGCGCGGCTGCCCAGGTGCACGAGGTGCCAGTCGTTGGCGAAGCCGTCGGTGCTCGAGTACTCGCACATCGGCGAGACGAAGACGCGGTTCGCGAACACCAGGTCGCGGATCGAGAGCGGATCGAAGAGATGAGCCATGGGCGCCGCCGCGTACGCTACCGTGGTTCAGGCCGCCGTACAAGCAGCGGCGCGGCGGCGGCGCCGGTCAGAATTCGCCGCTCGCGCCGCCGCCGCCGGAGCGCCCGCCGCCGCCCTCGAAGCCATGCCCGTCCGCCGTGGGGCGCGCCGCCGGATGCAGGGTCAAGACGGCCAGGCCGGCCTCGAGCGCTGCCTGGCGCCCGCGGTCGGTGAGCAGCGGGGCAGCGGTGAAGCCGTGCCGCTCCTGGCCGGTGCCGGACTCGAGATAGCGCCACAGGCCGAGCGCGACCGCCACCCACAGGGCGCCGCCGAGCGTCAGGACCAGCCAGGCTGGGCCGAGGTGAAGGTAGCGGATCAGCGTCACGATCGAGGCCACGGCGGCGGCGGCGCCGGCGAGCAGCAGCGGCAGGCGGCGGCGCCGCACGCCGGCGACCAGCACCAGGACAGGCACGAGGGCCGTCGCGGCCGCCGCCGACCACCACCAGGGGCCGGCATGCGGCAGCGGCGCCGGCAAGGGCTCCCGGCCGCCCAGGCGCTCGACGAGCTGGTCCTCCCAGGTGCCGGCGTTGACTGCCAGGTAAAGGCCGGCCGTCGCCACCAGCAGGACCGCCGTCGCGGCCGACCGGTGTGCCGGCGCCAGGCGCGGCGACGCGGAGAGCCGCAGCAGCGCCGGTGCGGCAGCCAGCGGCAGGGCGATCCAGAGCACACGTCCCGCGGGGAGGCGGGCGAGGGCCACGAAGACCGCCGCGGCAGCGGCGGCGGCATAAAGCGGATAGCCCCACCGCCAGGATGCGATGCCGGCGAGCGCCGCGGCGAGCAGGCAGAGCGCCGGCAGCCCGCCGGCAGGCTCGAGCTTGGCGGCGCTCCACAGGAACCACCCGGCGGCTCCCAGCAGCAGGGCGATGGCCAGCAGCGAGGTGGCGGCTTCGACGCCGCCCTGCCGCCGGCGCAGGTGCCCGACCTGTACCTCGGTCAGGGCCCACAGGGCGGCGCCCGCGAGCAGCGCCAGCAGGGCCAGCGCCCCCTCCTGGTGGCTGAACATGGCGAGCGCGACGAAGCCCAGGAAGGCGCCGGCGCCGATCAGGGTGAAGAGGAAGAGCAGCGCCCGGAAGACCGGCCCGACGCGCACCCGGTCGTCGGGGAACCGGCTCTCGACGGCCGCCAGCGCGGCGTCGTCGATGACCCCGGTGCGCCGCCACGAGCGCGCCGCGGCACGCACCGCTGCCGCGCGGTCGGCGCCGGCGAGCTCCGGCGTCACGCCGCCTCCTTCATTCGCCGCTGCGCCGCCATCAGGCCGCCGACGAGCAGGATCGAGCTCACGCCGATCCAGAGGCAGCCGGCGGCGAAGTCGTGGACCGCCTCGACGAGCAGGCGGGTCAAGCCCACGTAGGCCGCCACCACGCCGTAGGCGAACAGCGGGAAGCGCCGGGTCCGGTAGGCGATCGCCGCCAGGGCGGCGCCGGCCAGCAGCAGCGCGCCGCCCCACTCCGGCCGCTCGAGGCCCGAGGCGATGCCGCCCAGGGCGAGCAGGCAGCCGAGGTGGACCGCCACCGGCTCGAAATGGGCCTTGCGGCGCCACCTTGCCAGGCCGATGCCGAGGCCGGCGAAGAGGATGCCGCAGGCGATGGCATTCCAGCGCCAGGCAGCGGTGGCGTTCCACCCGGCGGCGCCGGCGTCGGCGAGCGAGACGCCGCGCCAGGCCGCGAGGCTGGTGAGCGCGAGCGAGAAGACGACGCGCGAGTCGAAGCGGAAGGCGGCGAGGCCGGCGATGCCGGCGACGATCAACAGGTGCCACGACCGGTGAGCGCCCAGCAGCCCGAACGCGGCCTCGCAATAGGCGAGGTCGGCGGCGGCGAGCAGGATGCCGAGCAGCAGGACGTAGTCGAACGCCAGGTTCGGCGATGGGACCTCCTGCCAGGAGAAGGGCGGCGCCACCCGCAGCGTCCAGGCCAGCGCCGCCGCCTCCGCCAGGCCAAGGGCGGCGGCGACCGCGACCGGCCCGATGCGGTCGAGGTTCTCCTTGACCATGAGCCCGACGCCGCCGGTCAGGACGAGCACGCCGGCGTAGAGCAGGGCGCGCAGCTCGGCATGGACCGACACCAGCTCGCCGCGCGCCACCCGCAGCAGGCGCGGCGCCGCCTCGGCCGGCAACACGCCGTCCGCAACCAGCGCCGGGATGGCCAGGGCGGCGTCAGGGTTCACCAGGGTTCCTCGGCGTCATCCTAGCAAGGCGGGAACCCGGGGCCAAACGCGCGTTGCGGCCTGGCGGTGTCCTGGGACACTGCCCACGGCCTGCCGACTCCTTCAGCAGGTCGCCGACACCTCCGCGGGCGCCGGGTCAGACCGCCGCCACGGTGGACGTCATCGCGGCGCTCGTGCCCGGCGCACCCTGTCGCTCCGCGGCTATGGGCACTTGCAGGTCACATCGCAGGTGATGAAACAGGTGGCGCACGAATCGCAGGTGTGGTTCTCGCAGGTGAAGGTGGCGGTGCCGGTTTCCGCCGCCGCCGCCTCCGCCAGCCGCACGTCATCGAGATGGCGCAGGGTTTCCCTGCTCAGCCCGAGCTTGAGCGCGATTTTCTTCATGATTCCACTCCTATGTTTCCGGTGCACCTGCAGGAGGCGAGAGCGCGGGTCACGCAGTCGCCGCGGGTGCTACGGAACACCCCTGCACGCCTTGTGCCCCTCGGGCTCCCACCGGTCACGCCGGTCACGAGGAACGCCCTGGCGGCGCGCCGGGCGGTCCCTCCTTCTGCCGGCCTGGCGGCGAAGCCAGGAAGCCTATCCCGGCCGGCCGCGGGCGCGGCGGCCGCTTTCCCGCAGGTTGTGGCTGGCGGCGGCGTCGAGGTCCAGGCCGTAGATGCGCTTGAGCTCCGCGACCTGGCCCAGGGTCTTGGCGCTGAATGGGGCCTTGCCGTCGAAGGCGTGCAGCACGATGCCCTCGAGCAGGTCCCCCAGCGACAGGTCGTGGAGCTCGGCCAGGGCCTTGAGCACCTTGAGGATCCGCTTCTCCATGCGGACGCCGGTCTGAACGCGCTCCACCTCGAGTGAAGAACCGCCGCCGCCACGTACCTTCGGTCCCTTCGAGTTGACCATCTTACTTTTTACCGATCTTTTTCCCGATCTACCTTACTACCAATGTACCAGATTAGCAAGCGACCTTGCACACGGCACACGCTTTCTATTTGTTGACGCACCAATGGTAGCTTGGTACATTGGTAGGAGATAGATGGAAGGAGGGAACGCTTTGGAGATCGGGATCTTCCAGCTGCTTCCGGCGCCCGAGACGGTCGCCGATCGAGAGGTGATCGAGCAGGCGCTGTGGGAGGTGGATTGCGCCGAGGCCGGCGGCTTCGGGAGCGTGTGGATCGCCGAGCACCACCTGTCGCCGTTCGGGCTCGTCGGCTCGCCCTCGGTATATGCGGCGGCAATCGCCCAGCGCACCCGGCGCCTGCGGATCGGCTACGCGGTCGCGGTCCTGCCGCTGCATCATCCGCTGCGCCTGGCCGAGGAGATCGCCTGGGTGGGCCACCTCAGCGCGGGGCGGCTGCTGGTGGGAGTCGGCCCCGGGTTCAGCCCCTACGAGCTGGGAGCGTTCGGCGTGCCGCTCGAGGAGCGTCACGCGCGCCTCGAGGAGGGGATCGCGATCCTGCGCGCGGCGCTCGCGGGAGACAGCTTCAGCTATGCGGGACGGTTCTTCGACGTCCCGCGGGTGACGCTGAGGCCGCGTCCTTTTGGTGGGTGCGCACCGCCCCTGCTGCGCGCCTGCTCGAGCCTGGAGTCGCTGCGCCGGGCGGCGAACGACGGCGTGCCGGTCATGCTCGGGCTCAAGCCCGTGGCGCAGATCGCCGAGCACATCGCCGCCTATCGGGCCTGCCTGGCGGCGCTCGGCAGGACGGAGGCCGAGATCGACCGCGAGGTGGCCGAGATCCGGGTGCTGCGCCGCGTCGCCGTGGCGCCGAGCGACGAGGAGGCGCTGGCCGACGCCCGGCAGGCGCTGCTCTGGGAGGCGGCGACGGCGCGGCGGGTCCACGGGGCGGGTGGCGATGCCACGGCGCGTGCCGCCGGCGACACGGCGGTCGCCGACCCAAGGGCCGCCGACTCAAGGGCCGCCGACCCAAGGGCCGCCGACCCGAAGGCCGGCGCCTCGAAGGCCGGCGTCGCTAAAGGCAGCGACGCGAAGGCCGGCGTTGCTAGGGGCGAGGATGCGAAGGGCGACGGCGCGAAGGCCGGCGACGCGGCGAAGCTGGCCGACGGCTCGGCGGCCGACGCCGCGGTGGAGCCTGCGGGGGCCTGCATCGGCACGCCGGCGACGGTGCTGCGGGAGCTGGGCGCGCTCCACGCCCTTGGCGTCCGCCACGTCATCGCCTGGCTGAACTTCGGCGATCTGCCCTTCGCCAGGGTGCGGCGCGCCATGGAGCTGCTCCGCCAGGAGGTGATCCCGCGGCTGGCGGGCGGGTAGAATCCCGTCCGGGAGGCTCTGCCGCCGATGAAGGTCTTTGCCGTCTGCCTGCTCGCCCTGCTCGTGCTCGTCCCGGCTGCCGCCGCGACCGAGGAGAGATTCACCCTCGAACCCTTCGGCACCCTGACCGTCTACCACCTGACGCCGCGGCCGGCGCACGTCGTCTTGTTCGTTTCGGGCGACGGCGGCTGGAAGCTGGGCGTCGTCGACATGGCGCGCGAGCTGGCGTCGATGGACGCGCTGGTCGTGGGTATCGACATCACCCACTACATCAAGACGGTGGTGGGCGGCGCCGCGGCCGGGACCGGTGCGTCGCCTGCCGAGACGTCGCCTGCCGAGACATCGCCAGCCGGCACCCCGGCCGGCGGCACCGCGGCCGCGTGCTTCGATCCGGCCGCCGATTTCGCGGCGCTGGGCAAGGCGGTGGAGGAGCGTTTTGGCTATTCGGACCGGCGGCCGCCCATCCTGGTGGGATACTCCTCGGGCGCCACCCTGGTCTACGCGGCCCTGGTGCAAGCGCCGCCGGGCGCCTTCGCGGGCGCCGTCAGCCTCGGCTTCTGCCCGGACCTCATCGTCAACATGCCGATCTGCAAGGGCAACGGCCTGACCTGGCAGCGCGACCCCCACCACAAGGGCGTCGACTTCCTGCCCAGCCGCCTGCTGACGGTGCCCTGGTTCGCCCTGCAGGGCGACATCGACAAGATCTGCACGCCGGCCGACACGCGCAGCTACGTGGCCAAGGTGCCGCACGGCGAGCTGGTCTGGCTGCACAAGGTCGGTCACGGCTTCTCGGTGCCGAGGCGCTGGCTGCCCGAGCTCAAGGCCAGCTTCGCCCGCGTCGCCCGCGGCGGCGGCAGCGGTGGTGGCGGCGGGTAGCACGATCAGGATGAGGCGAGCGAAGGGGATAACGCGCAAGCGCCCGCTCGCCTGTCGACGTCAGGTTCGCCCCCCGTAAAGTCGCCACCCCTCTTGACAAGCTTTTTCGGACCCCTGCGCGAGGTTTCTCGAGTCCGCGCTCGAAGGGCATCGGTTGGCCCGCCGGAGGGTGCAGCGACCGCGTTCTCGCAGCGAGCCTCCCGGCCCCCTTCGACGGCCGCCGATCGGCCCTGCCGCGGCCACCAACGCGCTTGAAAATCATGGGCTTACAATCGCTGAAGGGGGGACCAAGATGACCATCGGCGAACCGGTGTACGAGGCAGGACACGAGATCCAGGCGATGGGTGGCGGCACGGAGCTCGAGGTTCTCGGCGAGCGTATCGCCGAGTT
>DATKFK010000131.1:0-14485 GCA_035544375.1 Thermoanaerobaculia bacterium | reverse complement strand
GGGGCGTCCAAGGGTCACCGCCCAGCCGGTGCAGTGGGACGCCGGTCCCTTTGGCGCGCCGCCGCCCGAGACGGCGCGGCAGGTGCGGGGCGAGCCCGGCCTCTTCACCGCCAGCCTCCTGCTGATGACGGCAAGCTCCTACGACATCCGCGTCGCCGTCTCCGGCCCGGCCGGCGGCGGGACCGTGGCGGTGCCGATCTCGACCACCGCCAGCCGGCGCCTCGAGATGAGAAGCGGCATGACCGTCGGGCTGCTGGCGATGGCGACGCTGCTCTTCGCCGGCCTGCTGACGCTGGTCGGCGCCGGCGTGCGCGAGAGCGTGCTCGCCCCGGGCGTACGCCCGCTCCCGCGCGACCGGCGCCGCGCCCGCGTCGCGATGGCGGCGACCGCCGCCGTGCTCGCCGCGCTCCTGCTGGCCGGCAGGAGCTGGTGGAACCGCATCGATGCGGCCTACCGCCAGCGGCTCTACAGGCCCTATCACCTGGTGACCGGCCTGCAGCCCGACGGCCCGCAGCGGGTGCTGCGGCTGACCATCGCCGACCCGCGCTGGCGCGGCCCCGGCTGGACGCCGCTGGTGCCCGACCACGGCAAGCTGATGCACCTCTTCCTGATCCGCAAGCCCGGCCTCGACGCCTTCGCGCACCTCCACCCGGTGCCGGCTCCGGGCGCGCCGGCGGACGACGGCGCCTTTCGCGTCGCCCTGCCGCGGCTGCCTGCCGGCGTCTACCACCTCTATGCCGACGTCACCGAGGAGAGCGGTTTCGCCGAGACGCTGACCGCCGCCGTCACCCTGCCGGCGCCGCCGCAGCCGCCGGCGCCGTTCGATCCCCAGCGGGCCGGCTTGCAGGCCGACCCTGACGATTCCGCGCGCCTGGCAGCGCCGGTGGCCTGGCGGCCGCCCGCCGAGGCGACGGTCAGCCCGCTCGACGGCGGCCTGACCATGACCTGGTTGCGGCCGGTCGCGCCGCGCCTGATCGCCGGCCGCGACGCCGCCCTGCGCTTTGCGGTCCGCACGCCGGACGGCCGGCCGGTGCCGCTCGAAACGTACATGGGCATGCTCGGCCACGCCGTCGTCTGTCGCGCCGACGGCCAGGTCTTCGTCCACCTCCATCCCCAGGGCACCGTCTCCATGGCCGCCCAGGCGCTGCTCGGCGGGCGCGCCGGGCGGGGCGACGCCAAGACCCCGCCTGGCCATGCCGCGATGCCCATGATGCCGATGATGCCGATGACGCCGGCGTCCGCAACCGCGGCCGGCCGGGGCGAGGTGGCCTTTCCCTACGAGTTTCCGGAGCCCGGCCGCTACCGCATCTGGGTGCAGGTCAAGAGCGCCGGGCAGGTGCTGACCGGCGTCTTCGACGTCGAGGTCGGCCGGGGCGCCTGACCGCGGAAAGGATTGCCCGCATGAAGTGGAATCTGCGCGATCGTTCGACCAGGCTGCGCTTCATCAGCATGGCGATCCTGATGGCCGGGCTGCTCGGCTCGATGGTGATCTATTGGAACGCCGACCCGTATGCCACGGACTATCAGCTCGACGAAACCAAGAAATCCCTGCGGCAGCTCGAGGTCTACGGCGGCAAGGCGAACGTGATGGCCTCCGACCTGCGGGAATGGATCGGCGGCCTGTGGCACGGCAGGTCTCTCGCGGTCACGGTGGCGGTCCTCTCGGCGCTGGTGGCCGCGGGCTTCCGCCTCGCCGCCATCCCGCTGCCGCCCCTGCCCCCTCCCCGCTCCGGCGCCGGCGGCGACAAGCCCCGCGGGATTGGCGACAGCAGACGGTAGCCGTTGCGGTCGGCGAGATGCCGGCTTTCCCGCCCTCGGGCCGTTCGCCGGCTCGCGGGCGGCGCGCCGCTCGGCGCCGCTACTGCGGGCGCCAGGTCATGTCCACGCTCACCGGCATCTCGTTCTTCACCGGTATCGTCAAGAGCGTCGGCGGCTCGATCTTGAAGTCGGACAGCGTCGCCGGGATCGTGCCCGTGATCCTGGTCTGGCTTCCTTGCGTCGCCAGTTGGAACGGGACCTGTCTGTAGACGACGGTCTGGCCGGCGAACTGGATCTCCAGATCGGCATGGATCGTCGCCGATCCCGATGCCTCCTCGGGCAACCGCGTGCGCACGGTCACCATGGGAAATTGGCCGCCACGCACCACCTGCAGCATGTGAAGATCGCGGTTGCTGTCACCCGAATCGAACGACTTGACCGGCACCGCAATCAGGAAATCGCACTGTCCGGCGTGGCAGACGCCCTTGCCTTTCGCCGCGTGGCTGACGCCCGCGGTCGAATGCAGCGGGTGGGACACGTGGTACGTCAGGGTGGGTTGCTCGAGAACCCACTGCCGATCCGCCGCTCGGCCGAGCGTGGGAAAGGCCAGCAGGCAGAGGGCCAGCAATGGTTTCTTGTTCATCAGCCTTCTTCTTTCTAAAATTTGAGCGATACGGACAAAATGGCCAGGCCATAGGCAGCCGCGGTCACGGCCCCCACCGCCCCGTGGGCGCTGGCGATGCCATGGATCTTCTCCCCGCGGTTCTTCTGATCGAATGCGATCGCTCCCAGGATGGGCGTCAGGATCATTCCCGTGCCATGGATCCAGGCCAGGGCCTTGTGCAGACGGATGGGCCCGCGGACCTCGGTTCCCGGCAGCTTGGGCGCGAAGACGGCATAGTAAGCGGTGGTCATGTACAGCGTCGCGGTCAGCGCGCCGAGGCCGGCATGCAGGTCGCGCCCGCTCGAGCTGGTGCTCCTGCCGCCGGCAAGACCGCCACTGAAGATCGTCGCGACCAGGGGCACGGTCGTGATCAGGCCGAGCCGTTGATGGATCTTGAGCATGTGCGACCGCTTGTCGAGCAGGGCCTGGGACTGGGCGCTTCCCTGCGTCTGCTCCGACCCGAAGCCCAGGTCCTCGAGCGAAGGCGGCGCCGGATTGCCGGCGGGAGGCGCCGCCTGACCCTGCCCCTGGCCCTGGGCCTGGGCTCGATCCGTGGGAGAGGAGGCCTGGTCCTCCGGGAACGATGGATCCGCCCCCGCCCCGGGCTCCGAGCGCAACGCGGCCATCGCCAGCGGGGTGATGGCGCATCGCGGCGAGAGCGCTGCCGCATCGCCGGCGGAGAAGGTCGTGTCACCCTCCGCGGACGCCGCGGCCGGGGGGTCGTTGGTCTGCGCGAACGACGACAGCGGAGCCGTGAAAAAGCACGAACATGCCAGCGCGATGGTCCTCCGACGAATCATTCGCATGGGCTCTCCTCCCCGGCCATCCAAGGATCCAGAGGATTGGTGTGCAAATCCCGCGCCTCTCTCGTTCCCCGGCAACCGTGCCCATTCCGCCGGCCGAACCTTCCCGGGGTCGCGCTTTCGGATCATGGTCGTGCGGGATAGCCCGGCGTTCCGGCTCGCTTCCTGCCTGCAAGGTAGATCATCAGCCCCAGGATGTTGGTGACGACGATCAGCCCCGAGATCTTGAGCGCGAACAGCGCGCGGCTCTCGACCTCGACCAGCGGGACGATCGAAACCGCGACATATAGGATCGTCATCAAGAGGCCGGAGAGCGCGCAGGCGCGCAGGGCCGCCTTAGGCCGCGGCTCGAGGCCGCGCAGGCCGGCGAGCGGAAGGGCGAACATCGCGAGGTACGGCAGCGCGTAGAAGACGCCCGAGGCGTTCCATAGCAGCTGGAAGGCCTCTTGCTTTCCCACCCCGAGGAGCCCGGCGACGCTCAGGACCAGCGTCGCGGCGCCGACGAACAGGATCGAGTTGACCGGCGTCCGGTGGCGCGCGTGCAGGCGGGTGAACCCGTCGGGGAGCAGCCGGTCCCAGCCCGCGACCATCGGCAGCCGGGTGTTGCCCGCGAACATGACGCTCGACTGCGCCACCCGGATGCACAGCAGCGCGAGGATCGCGAGCGGTGCGATCGGGGCCGCCACGCGGAGCGCGCCGAAGCCGGCGCTCAGCACCTGGGGAATCGGCGCGATGAGGTCGATCTGGCCCTGCGGCACGAGCGCCAGGACCGAGCTCGTACCGAGGATGAACATCCCGGCGATGACGGGCGCGGCGAGGGCCACCGAGCGGGTGATGGTCCGCACCGGATCGCGGCATTCGCCGGCATGGATCGCCACGTACTCGAACCCGCCGAGGGCCCCGAAACCCATCTTCCCGAAGAGATTCAGGGTCAGGAGCGACAGCGCCGGCGCTTCGATCCGCAAGGGATGGTAGGCGGCCAGCGAGCCGTGCGCCAGGTTCAGCCAGGGGAGCGCCGCGATCGCCAGGAAGGTCAGGAGCATCAACGCGCCGCCTGCCTTGTGCACCCACTTGCCGGCGCCGAGGCCGATCGTCGTCAGGAGGACCAGGGCGCCGATCATCGCCAGGTTGACGGCGCCGATGAACAGCTTGTTGGCGGTCAGCCCCGCCGCACCGGGACCCAGGACGTAACGCAGGTACTGGGTCACCTGGAGCCCGATCTCCGAGGTGTTCAAGATGGCGAAGAGCCACAGGTTCCAGGCCACCAGGAAGCCCAGCAGCTCGCTGCCGCCGAGCTTGGCCCATTGGTAGAGGCCGCCCTCGAGCGGCATCAGCCGGTTGAGATAGGTCACCACCAGTGCCGACGGAACGTAGAAAAAGAGCATGGCGCCGAGCCAGAGCACGACGTGGGACTGCCCCTGCTTGGCGGCGACGCCGATCCAAGGCAGGCCGATGATGAAGAGCACCTGGGTGAGCGCCAGGTCGACGAGGCCGAGCTCCTTCTTGAAAACGCCGCTGCGCGCCTCGACCTGCCGTTCTTCTCCGCGCAGATCGCGAGGGTGTGGGTCGAGGAGGGGCAAGGGCAGGTGGCCGGCAGTTGGCGATGTTGTTCGACCGCGACTAGGATCGGCCGTGCATGTGCTCGTAGATCGAGTCGCGGTCGTCCCAGTCGATGTCGGGCCGAGCCTTGCCCTTCTTGGTCAGCAAAATCAGCCGATAGGGCGGCAAGCCAGAAGGTACGGACAGCTGGCGCCGGATCGCTTCCTCGATGAACCGGGTCAGCGTCTCGCCACGTTCGAGCGCCAGGCGCCTGGCCTGCTTCAGCACCCCGTCGTCGATCTCCAGAGTCGTACGCATGCAGAAATCTGTATCGTGTCAACAGATCTCTGTCAACGAATTCTCCCCACGACCAGGGCCGAGCCTCAACTGCCGGGGGCGCCTTTCAGGATCGCCGTCGCCCTGTCCACCTCGGCGGCGAAGGCAGCGATGGCCTTGGCGGTGGCGGCCACCTGGTCGTCGACCTCCTGCCACTTCCGCTCCTCGA
Organism: Thermoanaerobaculia bacterium; assembly: GCA_035544375.1. Lineage (GTDB taxonomy): Bacteria > Acidobacteriota > Thermoanaerobaculia > Multivoradales > UBA5704 > JASLEW01. Next base: position 9,216 of record DATKFK010000131.1, on the reverse strand, counting down.
TCGCCTCGCGGACGCCGGGCAGGGTCTTGACGCCGTAGCCGGTGTAGAAACCCGGAGCGTAGATCTGGTGCACGTACCAGGGCCGCCGCGGCAGCCCCGGCCCGGTCAGCGCACGCTCGGCCATCAGCAACACCTGGTCGAGCCGGCCGCGGCTTTGGGCGTCGAGGCCGTCGGCGCCGGGGCCGGCCTTGTCGAGCGCCGCCTGGTAGGCGCGGGCGCTCCCGGCCAGGCGGTCGCGGGCGTTCTCGAGCGGCGCGAAGTTGAGATGCGGCGTCGGGTCCCACGGCTTGGGCGTGACCCAGGTCTCGGTCGGATCGGCGGCGGCCTCGTAGAGCTTCTCCTCGATCGCCCGGTTGCGGTCCTCGGTCTCCTCGCGCATCTTGTCGGCCAGATCCTCCACCTCCTTGACGTAGCGGCCGACGGTGTCGGAGAAATGCACGAAGTCGAAGGGCAGGACGTCGGCCGCGGCGGTGCGCAGCACCACCCGCCCGGCGGTCTGGGCAAGGGCGATGCCGTATTCCATGGTCGGGTCCATGAAGCGCATGAAGTGGTCGTAGCTGTCGTAGATCGAGTGGTACTGCCCGTAGTGCCCCTCGCCGCCGTATCCCAGGTTGAGCGACGCGATGCCCAGGTGCTGCAAGAAGGGCGTGTAGTCCGAGCCCGACCCGAGAGCGCCGATGCGCATCTCGCCGCTCCTGGCCTCCTTGCGCGACTCCGGAGTGCCGTCCACCAGGTCCGCGGCGCGGCGGCGCGCCGCGACGCTGACGTGGGCCTCGGGATCGACGACGTCGCGCGCCACCTGTCCCATCAGCTTCTCCAAGGTGTGCGAGCCGCCCGCCTGCAGAAAGCCCCGGCCGTTGGTGTCGGAGTTGACGTAGAGCACCGCCTTGTCCCGCAGCTCGGCGGCATGCGTCTCCACCCACTCGGTCGAGCCGAGCAAGCCGGGCTCTTCGCCGTCCCAGGCGGTGTAGACGATGGTGCGCCTGGGCCGCCAGCCGCCCTTGACCAGCGTCGAGAGGGCGTGGGCCTCTGCCAGCTCCGCAACCTGCCCCGACAGCGGATCGGTGGCGCCGTTGACCCAGGCGTCGTGGTGATTGCCGCGAATGATCCATTCGTCCGGCCGCTCCGCGCCCGGCAGCCGGGCGATGACGTCGTAGGCCGGCACCAGCTTCCAGTCGAAGGCCAGCCGCAGGTGGACCCGCGCCGGACCGGGGCCCAGGTGGTAGGGCATCGCCAGCGCGCCGCGCCAGGCCGCGGGCGCCATCGGCCCGGCCAGCGCCCGCAGCAGCGGCGTGGCGTCGGCATACGAGATCGGCAGCACCGGGATTTTCGTCAGCGTCTTGGCGTCCTTGAGGTCGAAGCTCCTGGCATCGGGGGAGGCGCCCACTCCCGGAGTCAGCGGATCGCCGGAGTAGAGCGGCATGTCGGCCACCGATCCGCGCTGCACGCTGTGCTCGTTGCGGTAGCCGCCCTGCGGGTAGACGTCGCCCTGGAAGTAGCCGTCCTCGCGCGGATCGGAGTAGATGATGCAGCCGACGGCGCCGTGCTCGGCCGCCACCTTCGGCTTGATGCCGCGCCACGAGCCGCCGTAGCGCGAGATGACGATCTTGCCCTTGACGTCGATGCCGCGGCGCTCGAGATCCTCGTAGTCCTTGGGGACGCCGTAGTTGACGTACACCAGGTCGCCGGTGACGTCGCCGTCGATCGAGTAGACGTTGAACGGCGGCAGCTGCTCGGAGGTCTGGCCCGAGGTCGAATCCTGCGGCAGCGGCGGCTCCGTCAGGGATGCGGTGAACGCCCGCGGCGCGGTCATCTCCAGGCGGCGCTCCTTGGGGGTCGCGTACAGCACCCGGAACTCCTCGATGCGCGTGTCGAAGCCCCACGAGCGGTACAGGCCGGCCATGAGCTCGGCGTTCTCCTTGTCGTAGGGCGACCCCAGGTGGTGCGGGCGCGCCGAAAGCCGCTTGAGCCACGGCGCCAGCTCTTCGCGGTTCAGCGCGGCGTCGAAGCGGGCCTCGAGCGCCCGCTCCTCGGCGGCATGCGCCGCGCTGAAGCCCAGCAGGGGGGCATCGGCCGCCGCCCGCGCGGGCGGGGCAGGAGCGGCGGCGATCCAGGCCAGGGCGGCGGCGGCGAGCGCGGCCGGTGTGGCCAGGCGGCGCGCGAGGCGGGCAAGGCGGCCGGTGGAGCGGACAGAGCGAGCGCAGCGGTTCGAGGGCGATGCGGGCATGGGTCTCCTTGGCGGTCCGCCGGACCTCCGCATGCGCCGTTGGCGGCGCAGACCGCAGAGGGAAGCGGATTCTAACCGGCGTCGGGCACGGCGGACAGACGTCGCTCGACATAACGCCCGACGGCGGCCCGGGTTGCAGCTCGCCGGCGTCCCGCGAGCGTGGCCGCCGGGCCGCGGTTGCGGCGCCCCCCTCGCGCCGCCGCAAATCCGTTATCCTTGGGCTCTCGGCGCACGCGGGGCCGGCGGCCTCGGGTGAGATCCTCCTCGGCAGGGTCCTGACGATGTCTCCATCTGTCGCCCAACCCCAGTCCCCGGCGGTGCCGTCGGCTCCCGCCGCCGGTCGGCCGGCGCCCGCGCTGTCGGGCACCAGCCTGCGCTGGGGCGTGGGCCTGTTCTGCAGCTTCATCGGCGCCTTCATGCTGGTGGCGCCGCACCAGTTCGCCGGCCCGGTCTACGAACCGCTGCGCCGCCTTGGCGTGGCCTGGGCCATCGCCGCTCTCGCCGCCGGCGGCGGGCTGCTGTCGGCGGCGACGCTGCGCACGCGCCGCGGGGTGCGCCTGCTGATCCACGGCCTTGCCAGCCTGGTGCTGCTGGCTCTCGCCGCCAGCCTCGCCGCGGCCGGGGCCTGGAGCGGCCTGATCGCCTACATGGTGCTCGCCGGCTGCCTGCTGACCCCGGCCGCGCTGCGGGGCCGGCCCGCGCGCCATCCCGCGGGCGACCTGCTGGCCTTGACGATGGGGCTCATCTCGATCCTCATGGGCGCCATGCTGGCGCTGCTGCCGGGGCTCTTCCACGGACCCACTTCCCGTTTCAGCTCGGCGCCGCGGCCGCTGGGGCTGCTGCTGCTCGTCTCCGGCCTGCCGATCTGCTACGTCCAGCTGCGGACGGTGCCGCGCTGGCTGCTGTGGGCGGCCCACCTCGCCGCCGGCGCCGGCCTGGTCACCCTGGGGGTGCTCGCGGCGTCGCCGCCTCCCGCCTGGACCGGCATCGCTCTCTTCTGGGGCGTGGGCGGCGCGGTCGCCCTGCTCCCCTGGTTGCGGGAGTGGTGGGGCGGCCTCGATACGTCGGCGCTGCGCACCCGGCTCGCCCTGGCGCTGGCGACCGCCACCTGCGTCTCGCTGGTGCTGGCGGTGGCGGTGTCCACGACCCAGGAGGAGAGGCTGGCGACCGCCCAGGCGAGCGAGACGCTCGGCGTCGAGGCCCGCTCGGTGGCGCAAGACGTGCGCGACTACGTGGACCTCAACGGCGCCCGCGCCACCACCATGGCGGCGCTCGCCAGCCAGCTGCCGCTCGACTCCGAGCTGCAGCGCCAGCTGCTGGGCAACAGCCGGCCGGGCTACGGCGACGTCGCCGGCATGCTGCTGCTGGGCCGCGACGGGCGCATGGTGGCCTCGGACGGCGGCGGCGTGCCCGAACCGCCAACCCTCGCCGACGTCGCGCGCGCCACGGCCGCGCACGCCGGCGTGGCGGTGCAGCTGGCCCTGGACCGCGCGTCGGGGCACCGGTTGCTGCTGGTGGCGGCGCCGGTCTTCGCGCACGACGGCCGGCCCGCGGCCACCTTCATCATGGAGCTCGATTCCCGTTCGCTCGAGCGCCGGATCGCACGCGAGGGATCGGTGGTGTCGCTGAGCGACGGCTACGGCAACCTCCTGGCGCGCCGCAACGGGCTGACGGCCGACGGGTCGCGGCTGCCCGCCGGCTGGGACCGGCAGGCGGCGGGAGGATCGTTGCCGGAGCTTGCCGGCCGCCTGGCGGCGTTCGCGAAGGTGCCCGATTTCAGCTGGATCGTGGCCATCGAGCGCCCCGTCGCCGCCTCGCTCTCGGGAGTCGACCGCGGCCGCGATCTCGCGTTCGCGACGCTGCTCGTGGTGCTGCCGCTGGCCGTCGCCGGCGGCATCCTGGTCGCCCGCTTGATCACCCGGCCGCTGGGCGCCCTGGCCGACGCCGTCGGCGAGCTCACGGCCGGCAACCCGTGGGCCCCCTTGGAGAGCAGCCGCATCACCGAGGTCGAGCGGTTGTCAGCGGCCTTCCGCGAGATGCGGGACCGCCTGGCGCAGCGCACCGTGGAGGGTGAGCGCCTGGCCGCCGAGCTGCGCGCCCGCGCCGAGGCCCTGGCCGAGAGCGACCGCCGCAAGGACGAGTTCCTGGCCATGCTGGCGCACGAGCTGCGCAATCCGCTCGGCGCCATCTCGACAGCCGCCTACATCCTGTCCCAAAGCCGCGATCTCGAGCCGCGGGTCGCCCGTTCGGTGGCGGTCATCCAGCGTCAGAGCCAGCACCTGGCGAGGCTGGTGGACGACCTCCTCGACGTGTCGCGCATCACCCGCGGCAAGGTGGAGCTGCGCCGCGTGCCGCTCGATCTCGTCGAGGTGGTCAAGCAAGCGGTGGAGACGACGCGGCCGCTGGTCGAGGCCCGCCGCCATCATCTCGAGGTCTCGCTGCCCGGCGAGCCTCTGCCGCTGGTGGCCGACCCAACCCGCATCGAGCAGGTGCTCGCCAACCTGGTCCGCAATGCCGTCAAGTTCACCGAGCCCGGCGGCGTCCTCAAGGTCGACGCCGCGGCTCGCGACGGCTACGGGGTGGTGCGGGTCCGTGACACCGGCGTCGGCATCCCGGACGAGTTGCTGCCGCGCGTCTTCGACCTCTTCATCCAGGGTCAGCAGGGCCTGGACCGTTCCGCCGGCGGGCTCGGCATCGGCCTGACCCTGGTTCGCAGCCTGGTCGAGATGCACGGCGGCCGCGTCGAGGCCCGCAGCGACGGCCCCGGCGCCGGCAGCGAGTTCATCGTCTGGCTGCCGCTGGCCCCGGCAGCTGGACCGCAGCTGAAGACGGCGTTCGCCGCCGAACACGCCTAGAGTCCCGTCCAGCGGCCCGCTAGGGCTAACGGAGGGTTGGGATCAGCTGCCGCTCTTGCCCACGGCGACGGCGGCGGCCGGCGGCGCCGCGGCGGCGGCCGCCGGCTTGGCGCTGGTGCCCTCCGCGGTGCCGCCGCCCAGAAGATGGGCGCGCACCACGAACCTCTCCGGCGCCGAGCCGACGTAATAGAACGGATAGCAGGTCACCATGGTCAGCTCGGGGCGGTTCCCGACGGCGAGGACCCCGACGTCGTCGGGATCCACCACCTGGGCCCAATCGACGCTGTAGTGGTAGGTGCCGTCCAGGGTCTCGAGGTCGATGCGATCGCCTTTCCGGATGTCCTTGAGCCCGCGGAACACGGTGTCGCGATGGCCCGCCAGGCCGACGTTGCCCGCCGCCTGCGTCAAGCCGGTGCCCGGGATGTGACCGACTCCGCGGCGCAAGCTCTCGCCGCCGATGCCCTCGAGCACCAGCGACGAGATGCCGACGCGCGGGATCTCGATGCGCCCCAGCACCGTGCCTTCCGGCGCCGGGGCCGGCGGCGGCGCCGGCGCGGGGCCCGGGCGGAAGGAATAGAGCCGGTCGGTGTCGCTGGCCGACGGCGCGCGGCGCGCCGCTCCCGGCCCGCCGCGGCTCCCGGCATCCTGGCCCGCCGCCGCACGCTCGCGCAGGGCACGGTCCAGGCGGCGGCCCTGCTGGAACGCGAACCAACGGGCATCGATCACCGCAAAGGCAACCAGGCCGAGGCAAAGCAGCCCGACGGCAAGCAGCAGGCGCTCCACCCACAGCAGCAAGGTGCCCCTGCGGCTCAGGCTCTCCTTGAGGATGTGAGGCATTCCGAGACGGCCCTCCGGCGCGGCCCATGCCTGCAGCCGGTGGCAGCCGGACGAGCCGGCCGCTGCGCTGTCGATAGACTACTAGACTCGCGGACACGAGAGCACCTGGCGCCGGGTTCTCCGACGCCAGGTGCTCGAGTCACTTCAATGGATCACGATCGCTGCCGGCCCTGTTCAGGCGCCGCGCCTGGCGATCGAACGAACCGTCAGCGCGCCGCCCAGGGCCAGCAGACCGATGGTGGCGAGCAGGGGAAGCTCGCTGGCCGTGCGCGGCAGCGACTTCTGGGAGGTGTCACTGGTGGTGCCGCTCGTGTCGGTCGTGCTGCTGCCCGACGTCGAGCTGTTGGACATCGAGTTATCGGTCGAGGAGCTGGGGCTCGGCTCGGCCGTGGTAGGGGTCGCGGTGGCGGGCGTCTGGCCCTCGTTCACTTTGTTGCTGTTGTACGACTGGCCGGTGGCACCCTGCGTGGAGCCCGGATTGGGATGGTCGAGCGTCGCGCCGTAGGGGTCCTTGGTTTCGGAACCACCCGGGTTGGACGACGTCGGGCTCTGCGCCAGCGCCGTCAGGGCCGTGGCCAACAGCAGGGTCAGGAAGATGTAAAGGGCGTTCCGCTTCATGGATTGCTCCTCTCTTGGTTGACGGATCGCGCGCACGCCTGCCGTTAAGGCATCTCAGGCATCGTGGCGCGCCAGCGAGCGGACGGTCAGCGCACCGGCCAGGGCCAGGAGGCCGATGGCGGTGAGCAGCGGCAGGTCACTGGCAGTGCGCGGCAACTTGCCGCCACTGCTGGATTGCGCCGAGGTGTCGGCGCCGGTGCTGCCGGTTCCCGTTGCGCTGGTGTCGGTCGTGCCGGTGGCGCTGCTGCCGCCACCCGCGGTGGTGCTGCTGCTGCCATAGGTGCTGCCTGCCGGGTTGGCGCCGGTCGTGGTGCCGGAGCCGTAGGTCGTGGTGCCCGTCCCGCTGGTGCTGGTGCTGCCTGCCGGGTTCGGGTTGGTGCCGGTCGCGCTCGGATCAGTGGGGGAAGCGGTGCTTCCCATGCCACTGGTGGAACCGGGGGTGCTGCCGGCGGTGCTCGGGGTGCTCGAATTGGAGCTGGTGTCGGGGGGGGTGGTGCTGGTGCTGCTTCCCGGGGTCGAGGTCGTGCTCGGGTTTTCGGTTGTCGTGCTGTTGTAGGTACCGGATGTGCTGGTGCTGGTGCTCGGCGTCGTGCTGGTGCTCGGGGTGGTGCTGGTCGATGGGCTGGTGGAGCTCGTGCTCGGCGTCGCCGTCGTCGACGAGGAGGTCGACCCCGTGCTGGGGGCCGAGCTCGTCCCGGACGTCTGGGCGACGGCGGCCAGGGCCGCGGCCACCAGCAGACTCAGGAACAGTGAGAAAAGTTTACTCCGCATGGGTGTTGCTCCTCTCGTAGTTGGCTTGAACTTTGGCACCGGGAGGACCGCGACGGCGCTCCCGTGCCGCTGCGAGATGGGCACGACCTGCTGGCCGCCTCACGGCGGGAACTCGATGGCCTCCAACTCCCCTCGGGACGATCTGTCTCCGGGAGCAACGTCCCCTCCCGCCACCTCGCTCGTCGATTCGGATTGAGTGCAACCTCAATGCCAGCATCGACCCCAGGAATCTCTCCCGGGGAAACGTGCCGCCGCCCTCCCGGCTGCCCCGAGGGTTGAAAAATCTGCCGCACACCGCCCCACCGCCCTAGGCCGCCGGCGATTCAGGCGATTCAGCTGTTGAAGGCCATCAGGCCTTGGTCAGGCGCTTGTAGCGGATGCGGTGCGGCTGGTCGGCCTCGGCGCCCAGGCGCCGCCGGCGGTCGGCCTCGTAGGCCTCGTAGTTGCCCTCGAACCAGACGGCCTGGGAGTCGCCCTCGAAGGCCAGGATGTGGGTGGCGATGCGGTCGAGGAACCAGCGGTCGTGGCTGATCACCACCGCGCAGCCGGCGAAGGCGAGCAGCGCCTCCTCCAAGGCCCGCAGGGTATCCACGTCCAGGTCGTTGGTCGGCTCGTCGAGCAGCAGCAGGTTGCCGCCGGCGCGCAGGGTGCGGGCGAGGTGCAGGCGGTTGCGCTCGCCGCCCGAGAGGTCCTTCACCCGCTTCTGCTGGTCGGACCCCTTGAAGTTGAACGTGGCGGCGTAGGAGCGGGCCGGCACCTCGCGGCCGCCGAGGTCGACCACCTCCTTGCCGTCCGAGATCGCCTCCCAGACCGGCTTGTCTCCTTCGAGATCGTCCCGGCTCTGGTCGGCATAGGCGATCTTCACCGTCTCGCCGATGCGCAGGGCGCCGGCGTCGGGCCGCTCCTGGCCGACGATCATGCGGAAGAGCGTGGTCTTGCCGGCGCCGTTGGGGCCGATGATGCCGACGATGCCGCCGCGCGGCAGGGAGAAGGACAGCCCGTCGATCAGGAGATTGTCGCCGTAGCCCTTGCGCAGTCCCTTGCTCTCGACCACCAGGTCGCCCAGACGCGGCCCGGCCGGGATGTGGATCTCGTTCTGCTCGACGCGCTTGGCCGCATCGCGGTCCTCGGCCAGCAGCTGCTCGTAGTGGGTGAGGCGCGCCTTGCCCTTGGCCTGGCGGGCGCGCGGGCTCATCCGCACCCATTCGAGCTCGCGCTCGAGAGTGCGCCGGCGGGAGGATTCCTGCTTCTCCTCGAGCGCCAGGCGCTGCTGCTTCTGCTCGAGCCACGAGGAATAGTTGCCCTCCCACGGGATGCCGCTGCCGCGGTCCAGCTCGAGGATCCAGCCGGCCACGTTGTCGAGGAAGTAGCGATCGTGGGTGATCGCCACCACCGTTCCGGGATACTCGGCCAGGAAGCGTTCCAGCCAGGCCACCGATTCGGCGTCGAGGTGGTTGGTCGGCTCGTCGAGGAGCAGCAGCTCGGGCCGCTGCAGCAGCAGCCGGCAGAGCGCCACCCGCCGGCGCTCGCCTCCCGACAGGCGGCCGACGGCGGCGTCGCCGGGAGGCAGGCGCAGCGCGTCCATGGCGATCTCGAGCGTGCGGTCGAGCTCCCAGGCGTTGGCCGCGTCGATCGCGTCCTGCACCCGGGCCTGCTCCTCGAGCAGCTTCTCCATCTCCTCGGGCGCGAGGTCCTCGCCGAACCGCGCGTTGATCTCGTCGAAGCGGGTGAGCAGCGCGCGCGTGCCGGCGACCCCTTCCTCGACGTTGCCGAGCACGTCCTTGGTCCCGTCGAGCTGCGGCTCCTGCTGCAGGTAGCCGACCTTGATGCCCTTGGCCGGCCATGCCTCGCCGCCGAAATCGGTGATGGCGCCGGCCATGATCTTGAGCAGCGTGCTCTTGCCGGCGC
>DATKFK010000130.1:0-10866 GCA_035544375.1 Thermoanaerobaculia bacterium | reverse complement strand
AGGAGCAGGCGGTGTCGATCGAGAGGCTGGGACCCTGCAGGCCGAGGAGGTAGGACAGGCGTCCGGAGGCGACGCTGTCCGAGATGCCGGTGCCGTAGTAGGCGTCGACGATGCCCGCCCCCTCCCGGGCCTCGAGCACGGCATAGTCGTGGCTGCTGATCCCGACGAAGACGCCGGTCGAGCTGCCGTCGAGGCTCTCGGCCGGGATGCCGGCGTTCTCCAGGGCCTCCCACCCCACCTCGAGCAGCAGGCGCTGCTGCGGGTCCATGCCGGCCGCCTCCCGCGGCGAGATGCCGAAGAAGCGGCCGTCGAAACGGTCGATCGCCGGCAGGAAGCCGCCGCTCGTGGTGTGCATCTTGCCCGCGGCACCGGGGGTGGGATCGAAATGGGCCGCCACGTCCCAGCGCTCGGCGGGAGTCTCGGTGATCGCGTCGACCCCGTCCCGCAGCAGCGTCCAGAAGGCTTGCGGGTCGCCGGCGCCCGGGAAGCGGCAGGCCATGCCGACGATGGCGAGGGGTTCGCGCCGGGCGGCCTCGAGGGCGTCGAGGCGCTGCCGCGCCTGCTTCAGGGCGACGGTGGCGCGCTGCAAGGGGCTGAGCCGCTCGACGGGCGACGTCGACTCGCTCATGTCGTTCCTGCCGTTCCCAGGCGAGCCAGCTCGCTGTCGATGAGCTGCTCCATCTCGCGCTCCGAGAGCGCGGCGACCTCCGCCACGAGGTCGCTGCTCGCCGCGATCTCGCCGGCTGCCGGCCGGTGGGGAGCGGTCGCCGCGGCCGCCGGCGGCAGCAGCAGCTCGGCGAGGTGGCGGGCGACGGTGGCCGCGGTGGGATAGTCGAAGGCAAGGGTCACCGGCAGGCTGCGGCCGGCGTCGCGGGCGAGGGCGTTGCGCAGCTCGACCGCCATCAACGAATCGAGGCCGAGCTGTTTGAGCGGCTCCTCGGGATCGAGCGGCTGCGCCGGATCGAGCCCCAGCACCCGGCGCACGACCCCCTGGACGTGCGTGGCCAGGATCTCGTCGAGGCGTTCCCCGCGCTCGACCGCCGTCGCGGCCAGCTGCGCCAGCACGGCCGGGGCGGCCGGCGCGGCCCGCCCCTCGCCAGCCCCGCCGGCCGGCGGCTGCGCCGCCGCCGCGAGCTCGGAGAAGAAGCCCGCGCCGCACGCCGGCGGCTCGGCCAGCCAGCGCCGCCAGTCGACGGCCAGCACGCCGGCCTGCGCCAGGGGTCGCGCCAGCAGATGGGTCAGCGCCGCCAGCCCGTCCGCCGCGGCCAGATCCGCCACGCCGCGGCTCTGCCAGCGCCGCTGGTCCTGCGCGCTGACCCGCGCCGCCATCCCCGCCACGGCCCACGGTCCCCAGTTGACCGCCAGGGCCGGCAGTCCCATGCCGCGGCGCCGGTGCGCCAGGGCGTCGAGGTAGGAGTTGGCGGCCGCGTAGTTGCCCTGCCCCGGCGTGCCGGCCAGCGACGAGAAGGAGGAGAAGAGCACGAACAGCTCGAGGGGCCTGCCGGCGGTGAGCTCGTGGAGGTTCAGCGCGCCGTCGAGCTTGGGCGCGAGGACGCGGGCGAACCGCGCCCAGGTCTGATGCGCCAGCACGCCGTCGTCGAGCACGCCGGCCAGGTGGAAGACGCCGCGCAGCGGCAGCCCCTCGGCGTCGATCGCGGCGAGCACGCCGGCGGCCTCCTCGCGCCGCGCCACGTCGGCGCGGCGGTAGAGGGTCCGCACCCCGGCCGCGCCCAGCTCGGCCGCCAGGCGCCCGGCCTCCTCGCCGCCTTCCCGGCGGCCGGTCAGCACCAGGTGCCGTGCCCCGCGCCGGGCCAGCCAGCGGCACAGGTGGCGCCCTAGCGCGCCGAGACCGCCGGTGATCAGGTAGGCGCCGTCCGCGCTGGCCCCGGGCTGGCGCGGCGCCGGGCCGCCTGGCGTCACGGCCGGCCGGCGAGCGAAGTCGAGGACGAGCTTGCCGGCATGACGGGCCTGGGCCATGGTTCGGAAGGCCGCCGCCGCCGCCGCTGCCGGGAAGGTCTCCAGCGGCAGCGGCGACAGCTCGCCGGCGCCGATGCGCTCGAGCACCCGCGCCAGGACCGCCAGCGGCTGCCGCGGCTCGGCGCACATCTCGGCCGCCATGTCGACGAGGAAGTAGGACGCATCGGGGCGCAGGCTGGCGGCGGCGGCAGGCGTCAAGACGTCCGTCTTGCCGATCTCGACGAAACGCCCGCCGCGCGCGAGCGCCGCGAAGCTCTTGGCGATGAAGTCCCCGGCCAGCGAGTTGAGCACCACCTCGACCCCGGCGCCGCCGGTTGCGGCGAGCACCTGGTCGGCGAAGTCCAGGCGGCGCGAATCCATCGCCAGGCGAACGCCCTGCTCGACCAGCAGCTGGCGCTTGCTCGCGCTGCCGGCGGTGGCGAAGACCTCGGCGCCGGCCTGGCGCGCCAGCTGCACCGCCGCCATCCCCACGCCGCCGGCGGCGGCGTGGATGAGCACCCGTTCGCCCCGCTTCAGGCGAGCGAGGTGCTCGATGCCCCAGGCCGCGGTCAGGAACGCCGACGGCAGCGTCGCCGCCGCTGCCGCGGTGAGCGCCGGCGGCTTGCGCAGGACGCAGTCGGCACGGACGGTGGCGAAGCTGCTGAACAGGCCCGCGCCCCAGACCACGATCACCTCGTCGCCCGGACGCGGCTCCGTCACCTCAGGCCCGACCCTGGTCACCCTCCCCACGCCCTCGCTGCCGAGCTCGCCGGCGTCGCCGGGATAGAGGTTCAGGACGTCGAGCAGGTCGCGGAAGTTGAGGCCCGCCGCCGCGATCTCGACCTCGATCTCGCCCCGGCCGGGTGCCCGGCGGCTGGCGGGGACCAGGGCGAGGTTCTCGATCAGGCCGCGCTCGGAGATCGCCAGGCGCACCGGGCCGTCCGTTGGCGGCGGCCGGTCGGCGGCCGCCAGCCGCGGCACCCAGCGCCGGCCGGCGCGCAGGCCCACTTCCTCCGGTTCCGCTGCCGGCTCCGCGGCCGCCGCGGCGGCGTCCATCTCCGCCAGCAGCGCCGCGGCCGCCAGGCCGGCGGACGCCGCCGGGTCCAGGTCGACGCGGCGGCAACGCAGCTCGGGATGCTCGAGCGCGATCACCTTGCCCAGGCCCCACAGGGGCGCCTGGTTGGGGGCGGCCGCATCGCCGCCGATCGCCTGGCCGCCGCGCGTGGCCAGCCACAGGCGGGGCGGCGCCGCGTCGCCGGCGGCGGCAAGCGCCTGGACGAGGTGCAGGGCGCCGCCGCACACCGGCGCCTGGGCGGCGGCGCCGGCCGGCTCGTCGTCGAGGTCCAGCGCCCAGAGGAAGACCGCCGCCTGCATCGGCCCCGCCGACCGCCACTCGGCGAGCAGCGGCGCAAAAGCCTCCGGCCGCAGCGGGTCCAGGGTGCGGCCGGAGGCGGGCGGCGGCAGGCTGCCCGGCCGCTCCGCATGCGCCAGGATGCAGCGCTGACCGCGCCGCTCCATGAGGCGGGCAAGCGCCTCGCCCACGCCCCGGCAGTCGGCAAAGACCAACCAGCTCCCCTCCCCGCGCGCCGCGGGCGGCGGCGAGCTGGCCGCTCCGGGGAGCTCCAGGGGGCGCCAGCACAGCTCGTAGAGCAGCTCCTCGGCAGGATCGCCGCCGGCCCGCTCCAGCGCCGCGGCGCTGGCACGCTTCACCGCCACGCCGAGCGCCTCCGCCACCACCTCGCCGCCGCCGCCCAGCAGGCGCACGTCGGCGCGCGCGGTCTCGCCCACCGTCGCGCCGCCCGCCGCTCCCGGCAGCAGCTCGGCATGGCACCAGGCGGCCGCCGTGTCCGGCCGGTGCCAGCGGAAGCTCTCGATGCCCAGCGGCAGGTAGGCGTCGACGGCGCCGGCGCCGCCCGCGGGAAAGGCGGCGACGAGGAGCTGCAGGCCGCTGTCGAGGACGCCGGGCGGCAGGCCGTAACGCTCGATCTCGCCGCGCTCGCTCGGACGGAGCCGCCCCAAGGCCTCGCCGTCACGGCGCCAGACCTGATCGAGGGAGCGAAAACGGCTGCCGAGCTCGATTCGCCGCGCCGCGACCCCGGCGTAGAACTGGTCGCCGTCGAGCTGCTGGCGGCAGCGCTCGCGCACCGCCGCCAGGTCGACCGAGGACGGCACGGCGAGCGGCGCCGCAACCAGGGAGGCGCTGGCATGGAGGTCCCAGCGGCCGCCGCCGGCACGGCTGAAGAGCCGGAACGAGGCGCCGCCGGCCGCGACGTCGCCGGCGATCACCACCTGGACGAGCGGCGGCGCGGTTGCCAGCGCCGGCAGGGCCGGCAGCAGGAGCGCCTGCGGCACGGTGAAGTCGTCGACACGCAGGGGTCCGGCAGCCGGCGCCCGGCGGGCGGCGGCGAGCGCCATGACCAGGTGGCTGGCCGCCGCCACGACCGGCCTGCCGAGCACCACGTGGTCCTCGAGATAAGGCAGCCAGGCGGGCGTGTACCGCGACTCGAACACCTGGCCGGTCAAGGCCGGCGACTCGAGCCGCCGGCCGGGAAGCTCGGCGTCCGCCAGGTCGGCGGCGGCGGGGACGGCGGCGGCGGCACCGGCGGGGATTGCCGGCGGCGGCGCCGCCGCCCAGTGGCGCTGGCGCTCCCAGGGATAGGTCGGCAGCTCCGTCAGCCGGCCGTGACCGTCGTCGAAGGCGGTCCAGTCGACCTCGACGCCGCGCACGTACAGCGCCGCCAAGCTCTGCAGCATCTGCCGCCAGGGCGAGCGGCGCGGCCGCAGCGACGCCAGCAGCGCGGCCGCGCCCGGCGGCCACACGCGGCCAGCCAGACCGAGCAGGACCGGCGCCGGGCCGATCTCCACCAGCAGGTCGTAGCCGTGATCGCGCAGCGTCGCGAGCCCGTCTCCGCAGCGCACCGGTTCCCGGACATGGCGCAGCCAGTAGGCGGCGGAGGCGAGCTCGGCTCCGCCCTCCCAGCTGCCGGTCGAATCCGGGATGACGCGAACGCGAGGGGGCGCCAGCTTCACCGCGGCGAGGCGTTGGGCAAAGGGCTCGAGCACCGCCTCCATCAGCGGCGAGTGAAAGGCGCGGGAGGCCCGCAAGGACTCGGTCTTGTATCCGGCGCCGGCCAGCTCGGCCACCAGGCTGGCCACCGCCCCCGGTTCCCCCGAGACCGTCACGCTGCGCGGACCATTGGCGGCCGCGACCGCCACCACTCCGGCGCCGCTCCGGCGCTCGATGGCGGCGCGCACCGTCTCCTCCTCGGCGCCGACCGCCGCCATGGCTCCGGCCGGCGTCAGGTCCCGCATCAGCCGGCCGCGCTCGGCGACCAGGTCGAGGCCGTCCTCCAGGCTCAGCACCCCGCCGGCGCAGGCGGCGGCATACTCGCCGACGCTGTGACCCAGCAGGGCCCCCGGCTCCACTCCCCAGGAGCGCCAGAGCGCGACCAGGGCCATCTCGAGAGCGAAGAGGATGGGCTGCGCGTAGGCCGTGTCGTCGAGAGCCGCGGCCGCTCCGCCGCCGGTTGCCGCACCAGCGTCCCGCGCCTCCCCGCCGCCGGCGTAGAGCACCTCGAGCAGCGGCCGTTCGAGCCGGCCGCGCAGCCGGGCGTCGCAGCGATCGAGCACCTCGCGCATCACCGGCGAGCCGGCGTACAGGTCGCGGCCCACGCCCGGATAGAGCGAGCCCTGACCGGTGAAGAGGAAGGCGATGCGCGGCGCTTCGCCGCCCCGGAGGTGCCCGAGCGCCACCCCCGCGGGCGGCTCGGACGGCGCCGCCGGCGGCGGCGATGGGCCGGTCGCGGGTGCGCCGCTCGCCGGCAGCGCGTCGGCAAGCGCCAGCAGCAGCCGGCTGGCCTCGCCGCTCGACTCCGCCACCAGAGCGGCGCGCTGGGACAGGTGGGCCCGCCCGGCGTTGGCGGTGCGGCAGACGTCGGCGAGGACCGCCGGCGGCAGCTCGGAGAGGCGGCCGGCGTACCCCCGGGCCAGCGCCGCGAGCGCGGTCGGCGTGCGCGCCGACACCGTCAGCACGTGGATGGGCCGCTGGCCGGCGGCGGGCGCGGGCCGCGGCGGCGGCGGGGCGGCCTCCTCGACGACCACGTGGGCGTTGGTGCCGCTGAAGCCGAACGAGCTGACCGCGCCCACCCGCGGCTCTTGCCGTGCCGGCCAGGGGCACCCCGGCGATGCCACCGCCACCGGCAGGCGCGCCCAGGGGATGTGGGGGTTGGGATCGCGGAAGTGGAGATGGGGCGGGATCGCCGCGTGCCGCAGCGCGAGGATCAGCTTGATCAAGCCCGCGACGCCCGCCGCCGCCTCGAGATGACCGAGGTTGGTCTTGACCGAGCCGATCAGCAGCGGCCGATCGGCGCCCCGGCCATCGCCCAGGGCCGCGGCGAGCGCCTGGACCTCGATCGGATCGCCCAGCGCGGTGCCGGTGCCATGGGTCTCGACGTAGTCCACCCGCGCCGCCGCCAGGCCGGCGCCGGCCAGCGCCTCCCGGATCACCGCTTCCTGCGCAGGTCCATGCGGCGCGGTCAGGGTGGCGCTGCTGCCGTCCTGGTTGACCGCCGTGCCGCGGATCGCCGCCAGCACCGTATCGCCGTCCGCGAGCGCGTCGGAGAGCCGCTTCAGCACCACGATGCCGCAGCCTTCGCCGCGCACGAAGCCGTCGGCGGCCGCGTCGAAGGTCTTGCAACGGCCGTCCGCGGCCAGCATGTGCGCCTTCGAGTAACCGATGGTCACGTCGGGGTGCAGGATCAGGTTCACCCCGCCGGCCAGGGCCAGGCGCGACTCCCCGGCACGCAAGCTCTGACACGCCAGGTGGACGGCCACCAGGGAGGACGAGCAGGCGGTATCGACGGTGAGGCTGGGGCCGCGAAGACCCAGGGTGTAGGAGAGGCGGCCCGAGGCGAGGCTCGGCGAGATACCCGAGGCGAAGTAGGCGTCGATGCGCCGCAGGTCGAGGAACTGCTTGTCGTAGTCGTTGGTGATCATGCCGAGGAAGACGCCGGTGGCGCTCCCCGCCAGGGAGCGCGGCGAGCGGCCCGCGCGCTCCAGCGCCTCCCATGCCACCTCGAGCACCAGGCGCTGCTGCGGGTCCAGGCTCGCCGCCTCGCGCGGCGAGATGCCGAAGAACGCTGGCTCGAACAGGTCGACGCCGTCGAGGAGGCCGCACCAGCGCGTCGACATCTTTCCCGGCGCATCAGGGTCCGGGTCGTACAGTCCGGGGTCCCAGCGCGGCGGACCTGGCGGCACCTCGACGATCGCGTCGCGCCCCTCCCGCAACAGCTCCCAGAAGCTGTCCGGGCTGTTCGCTCCGCCCGGGAAGCGGCAGCCGATGCCGATCACCGCGATCGGCTCGGTGCGCTGCCGCTCGAGCGCCGCCAGCCGCGCCTGCAGGCGCTCGACGGCGACGTAGGCTTGCTTGAGCGCGGTGAGCTCGGACAGCGCCATGTCAAATCTCCTGCAGGCGCGCGAGCAGCAACGCCTCGACCTCGGCATCCCCCAGCCCCGCCACCGCCGCGACGGCGCGCGCCTCGGCGGCGGCCGCGGCAACCGACGCCGCCGCGGCGTCTCCGGCCGGGGCCGGCGGCGGCCCGGCGGACACCGCGCCGAGCGCACAGGCCACCAGGGCGCCGGCGATTGCGTCCAGCGTCGGAAAGTCGAAGATCAGCGTCGCCGGCAGGGTGGCCGGCGCCAGGCCCAGTGCCCGCTCCAACCGATTCCTCAGCTCGATCCCGGTCAGCGAGTCGAAGCCCAGCACGACCAGGCCGGCGCGCCGGTCGAGCGGCCGATCGGGGTCGAGCCGCAGCACCTTCGCGACTTCCCGGTGGGCCAGCGCGGCCAGCAGCTCGCCGCGCTCTGCCGCCGGCGCCGCCGCCAGCCGCTCCCGCAGCTCATCCGCCGCCGCGGCGGCTGGCGGCTCGGCGGCGGCCGCGAACGGCGGCGCCGCGGCGGCGCCGTCGAGCGGATAGCTCTGCCTCTCCCAGGGATAGGTCGGGAGCGCCACGCGGCGCCGCGGCGAGGCCCCTGCAGCCGAGCCCTGGAATCCCTCCCAATCCGGCTCGCAGCCGCGCACGTAGAGGCCGCCAAGGCTCTCCAGCAGCTGCTCGAGGTCGCCGCGGCCCGGCCGGAGAGAGGGGAGCAGCGCCACCTTGCCCCCGGGCCAATGGCGGCCCGCCAATCCCAGCAACACCGGTGCGGGCCCGACCTCGATCAACAGCTCGCAGCCCTTCTCGCGCAGCGTGGCGAGGCCGTCGGCAAAACGCACCGGCCAGCGCAGCTGGCGGCACCAGTAGTCCGCGCTCGCCATCTCGGCACCGGCCCAGGCACCGTCCAGGTCCCGCACCAGGGGCACGACCGGAACGCCGAGCTGGGCCTCTCCCAACCGGCGTGCGAACGGCGGCAGCACCGCCTCCATGAGCGGCGAGTGGAAAGCGTGGGAAACCGCCAGCGGCTTGCTGCGCACCTGCCGCGCGGCCAGGCCGGCGAGCACCTCGGCCAGGGCCCGCTCGTCGCCGGAGACGACCACGTGCGACGGCCCATTGACGGCCGCGATCGCCAGCTCGTCGGGGAAGGGCGCGATCGCCGCCGCCGCCAGCTCCTCGCCGGCGAAAACTGCCGCCATGGCACCGCGGCGCGGCAGCGCCTGCATCAGGCGGCCGCGCTCGGCGACCAGCGCCAGCCCTTGCTCGAGGGTGAAGACGCCGGCCAGGCAGGCCGCGGCGTACTCGCCGGAGCTGTGCCCGAAGACCGCCGCCGGCCTGACGCCCCACGCCCGCCACTGAGCCGCCAGCGCCATCTGCAGGGCGAACAGCGCGGGCTGGGCGTAGACCGTCTCGGTCAGCGGCGAATCCACGCCTGGCTCCGCGAACAGCACCTCGAGCAGCGGCCGCGGGAGCTCGCCGCGCAGCAGGTCGGAGCAGCGGTCCAGCACCGCGCGGAAGACGGGCTCTTCCAGGTACAGGCCGCGCCCCATGCCGGGGGCCTGCGAACCCTGGCCCGAGAACAGGAAGGCGAGCCGCGGCGGCCCCTCGGGCGGCACCTCCGCGGTTTGCGTTCCCGGCGGCTCCTGCCCGGCGGCGAAGGCGGCAAGCCGTTGCGCCAGGGCGGCCGGCGAGCCGGCCGTCACCGCCAGGCGATGAGGGAAGCGCGAGCGTCCGGCCTGAGCGGTCCAGGAGAGGTCGGCGAGAGGCTCGGCGCTGCCCGCGACGGCCGCCGCGTGGCGGCCGGCGAGCTGGCGCAAGGCGGCGGCACTGCGTGCCGCGAGGGGAAAGAGGGCCAATGGGCGGCCGGGCTCCTCGCCGGCGGCAGGCGGCGCCGCCGGCAGCGGTCCCGCGGCTGCCGCGCCGGGCGCCTCCGCCAGCAGCACGTGCGCGTTGGTGCCGCCGAACCCGAAGGAGCTGACGCCGGCGATTCGCGGCCTGCCGCCGCGCCGCCACGGGACCGGCGCCGTGGCGACCCGCGCCGGGATGCGGTCGAGACGCAGCAGGGGATTGAGCCGGTGCAGGTTGAGGTGGGGTGGTATGAGCTCGTGGCCGAGCGCCAGGACCGTCTTGATCAGGCCGGCGATCCCGGCAGCCATCTCGAGATGGCCGATGTTGGTCTTCGCCGAGCCCAGCCAGAGCGGCTGGTCCGGGAGGCGGCCAAGGCCGAGCACCGCTCCCAGCGCCTCGACCTCGATCGGGTCGCCCAGGCGGGTGCCGGTGCCGTGCGCCTCGACGTAGTCGACCGCGGCCGGCTCGACCCCGGCCTGGCGCAGCACGGTGCGCAGCAGGCGGCGCTGCGCCAGCTCGGAGGGGGCCGTGAGCCCGCCGCTGCGGCCGTCCTGGTTGACCGCCGACGCCCGGATCACGGCGAGCACCGGATCGCCGTCGGCGAGCGCCGCCGCCAGCGGCTTGAGCACGACCAGGCCGCACCCCTCGCCGCGGACGTAGCCGTCTGCCGCCGCGTCGAAGGTCTTGCAGCGTCCGTCCGGCGACAGCATCAGGTTGACGCCGCCGGCGAGCGCCATCCGGCTCTCGCCGCTGCGCAGGCTCTGGCACGCCAGGTGCACCGCGACGAGAGACGACGAGCAGGCGGTGTCGAGCGCCACGCTCGGCCCTTCCAGGCCGAGGACGTAGGAGATGCGGTTGGCGGCGATGCTCAGCGCCGTGCCGGTGCCGAGGTAGGAAGCCGCCGCGGCCTGCAGGCCCTGCCCCGCGGCCAGCCGCGCCTGGCGGCGCGAGTAGTCCACGGCGCCGATGCCGACGAACACCGCGACCGGCTCCCCCGCCAGCCGGTCGGGTGCGTAGCCTGCCCGCTCCAGCGCCTCCCACGCAATCTCCAGCAGCAGCCGCTGCTGCGGGTCCATGCTCGCCGCCTCGCGCGGCGAAATGCCGAAGAACTCGGCATCGAAGAGGTCGACGCCGGCGATGAACGCGCCGCGGCGGGCCGCGCCGCACCCTTCCCCCTCGGCGGCGAGGTCGAGCGCCGCGGCGTCCCAGCGCTCGGCAGGCACCTCGCCGATCGCGTCCCGACCGTCCCGCAGCAGCTCCCAGAACTCTTCCGGGGTGGCCGCGCCCGGGAACCGGCAGCTCATGCCGATCACGGCAATCGGCTGGCCGTGCCGCTCGCCCGCCGCGACCCGGGCGCGGAGCGCCTGCAGCTCGCGATGGGCGGCGCGCAGCAGGTCCTCGTGGGCGTGACCCTCGCTCATCGTCCGCCCTCCTGCCGCAACGCCGCGAGCTCGCGCGCCAGCAGCCCCGCGAGGTCGCCGGCCGTGCCTTCGCCGCTCTCGTCGCCGAGCCCCGCCGCCGCTGCCGGTGCGGCCGGCATCTCGGTCCCGCCGGCCGTCTCGCCCAGCACGTCGTCGGCAAGGTGGGCGGCGAGGGCGGCAAGCGTCGGCCGCTGGAAGATCAGGGTCGCCGG
>DATKFK010000129.1:0-4663 GCA_035544375.1 Thermoanaerobaculia bacterium | reverse complement strand
CGATCGCCTACCGCCGCAAGCTCCTCAAGGCGGATGCCAAGCGGCTGCGTGCGGCGCTGGATCTCATGGACGAAAAGAGCGCGGCGTGGCGCACCACGCTGCCTCCCGGGCACGCCGCCGGCATTGCGTCGGCTTGATAAGTAATCCAGAGCTTGCTACGCGGTCCCAGATCCTTGGAAAAATCCAGTTCAAATCGTTGACCTTTGTGGAATGGCTTCCGGCTCTCAATGATGAACTCTTCATTCCGCAGCAGCCCACCTGGTTCATCTTGATTTATCGAGGGACGAGGGATGTTCTTGACGTAGTACGTATCTGGGCCTGATGTCAAGGTCGCGAGAAGCGAGCGAAGGTGCCGATGCGGCTGCGGACCCGAGCCGGGCCGACGCCGACAGCCGGCGGTGTCACGCCGCACTGCAGTGGCTGGCTTCCGGGCGGGAGGGCATTCGCATTCGGCCAGACGCGAGCGCCCGGTCACCACTGGACGGTCTGGGACTGGCCGGCACTGCCGAGGACCAGGAGGTTCCCGTGCAGGCCGCCGCCGGCCACCTGGCCATGAACCGATGTCGGGGCGATGGCGGCGGGAACCGCCGTCGCGCAGTACCCGGCGAGCCACGCGAGCTGCCGAACATCGCCCTGCACCACGATATCGATCTGGACACTGCCGGCCTGAGTCGGCGTGGCCTGCCCGGTAAACGGGACTGCGGTTCCCTCCGACAGCGCCCCCGTGTCCGCATCGTGGTGGATGTCGTGCACCAGGCCCTGGACGCGCGCGTTCGCGAAGTTGCCCCGGCCGTCCTGCATCGCCGCCACCAAGCCGGCGACGAAGGGATTCTGGCCCGACAACGCCGCCGCCATGGCGCTCGCGTTCGGCAACTGCGTGGCCGCCGGCGTCGGCGCGCTGGCCGCCTGGCCTGGCGGCAACGCTTGCCGGCACCCTGGCTGCGGCGGGCCCCAGGCCCGGCAGTACGCGGCGTAGAGGTCAGCGCCGAGGGGCGCCGCGCCGCTCACGCACTGGCAGAAGCCGTCGCCGTCGGACGGCGCGGCGCACTCCGCCTGCAGGCACGCGCCCGAGCTGCAATCCTGCTGACAGGCAAGCCCCTGTGCCAGGACACCTCCAGCGCCTGCTGTGAAGAGCATGCCGGCGACGAACCATGGACGCAACGTCATCGTGGTCATTCTTCCACCTCTCCTGTCGCGTCCTGGCGATCTGGCGCCGATCCGCGGTCGCCGTTCGCCGCCGCCGCGCCGCGGTCGCCCTCGACCGAGATCAGACGCAGGTGTCCGGTGAAGACGAAGTTCTCGTCAAGAGTTGACCAGGCAACGATCCCATGCCCGGAGTCGTTCAATTCAAAATTGTATCCGGCGGCCGAGAGGTTGTTGCTGCCGACTGGTTGCGGCCGTGAATAGCTATGGGCGATGAGCATCGGTGGTGATAGCCGGCGTGACGCCGGGAAGAATTCGGCCAGGTAGAAATCGTCGCTGCCATCCCCATTGACTAGCGCCCACGACAATACGAAGTCGTTCCCGTGACGACGGACCTTTACCTGTGAAAACCCAACGCCCCCAGGCGGTGGCGGCGGCAGTGCGATGGCGTCCGAGGCGGGCATGCCCTGGCGATCGAAGAGTCGCAAGGTTAGCCCCTGTGTCCCTGGGGTCAGGCGTGTTCCCCAGACCAGTATGAACTGCCCGCTTGGCGCAACCTCGAGGGCAAAAGCGCCATAAAAGACGCTCGGGACCCCAAGCGTGGAAAAGGGGGCGAGCGGCCTGCCGTCCGGCTTGAAGACCTCCACGCCGTAGGCGCATGAGGAAAAATCCTCCGCGCAACGCTGTGAGGCGACGACAAAGGTCCCATCGCCATTGACCGCCAGGTCGTCGATGAACACCCAGCCCGGCCGCGGCCCCAGGTCCGCCGGCATGCCAGCGGGCTTCCCGGCTGCGCTGTAGGCTTGCACGCTCGCTTGGCTGATGGCGTCGCCGGTGACCGGGTTGGTGCCCGCGTCGAAATAGAAGCTCGGCAGGAAATGCCAGGTGGGCGCGTGCCCGTAGCGATCGTAGAGCCCATAGAAGTCGATGGCGGAGTTCGGAAACGCGAAAGCCGCCGTCAACATCCGGCCGCCCTTGCCCAACATGGTGGCACGGCTGGTCTGGTTCGCGTGGTGCTGCCAGCTGACGAAATAGTGATCCCCAAGCGAGCCAATGCCGCCATTGTCCGCTGGCGGCGTGGCGGCCAGCTGCGGCAGGAAGGGAGCGCCCAGGGGCCGCCCCCAGGGCGAATAGGTCTGCACCGCGAATTGCGCGCGCGCGTCCTCCGGGTCGCCATCCGCTGCGGGAATGATGGTCGTGCCGCTCAAGGCAAAGCTGCCGTCCTCGAGCACCGCCAGGCTTACCGGGAAGAGCATCGGGAGAAAGGCATTGCCAATGTCTGGCCCAGCCACGATCTTGGCGTTTGCGGCGCGTGGCAGCCACGAACAAAGGGCCAAGGCGAGAGCGCAGCAGATGCGAGAAGGCGTCGGGTGCGAGTGCCGCGTCATGGATCGAGACTCCACTGCCGAAGACCGATGGCCGGCGCTTCTCGGGTTCAGAGCCCGCAAAGGCCGCTCAGCTGGCGCCGGGCCAGGAGGACGACGTCGTCACTGTAGAGGGGCGAGAGCAGCGGCAGCACGCCGCCGTTGGCGTAGGGCGAGGATACCCATTCGCTCGATAGAACGACGGCGGTGGCCGGCTGCACCCATTGGATGTTGAAGCAACCCTTCGGCAGGGTCACGGTGACACTCGTTTGGTAGCCGCTCGATTGGCCGTCGCCGCACGGCAGCTCGAAGTAGCTGTCGTTGATCGGCGGGCCGGATGGAAACTGGTTCGCTTGGCTCATGGGAACGCCATGGTGGAGGTAGAGCACCGCGGCGTCCACCAAGAGCTGCGGACCGTCGGACATCGTGGACCAATAGACGTTGGTCGCCTGCGCTGGCGTACAACCAACCTCGGCGGTCAGCAGCTCCCGTTGCCCCCACGCAGTCAGGCCGGCGCACCAGTTGCCGGTGGTGCAGGTCGTCTGGAGCATGGCGTCGAAGTTCAGCAATGGACCCTTCGGGTTCGACATCATCGCGACCTCGCCGGAGCACATCGTGGCCTCCTCGATCTTCAGGACGATGGCCATCCGGTCGAATCCGGCGGCTGCGGATGGCCACGTCCTCCTCAGCTGGATCAAGGTCGGCGTGGTGGGAAGCGTCGACGTGGCGGCCGGCCGCATGGTGCTCCTCGGGAATCCCGAGTGGGAGGTGTCGCCGGTCGGTGCGATTGCCTGGCTGGGTCCGGTCACTGACAAGCCGGGCAGGGATCTCAAGCCGGTCCTGATCGATCAGGGCGGCGCGCGCTCGCCAAACTTCGTGGCATGTTGCGACCTGCAGCTGGGGGCCGTCCGCTTCCTCGCGGACGGCTCTTTCCTCGTCGTCCCTGGGCTCGCAGTCCGGAGCCCACCTCTTCAACGCCACCGGACAGCTCATCCGCTCCTGGGATACGTCGGCAATCGGGCTCGACGCCGACATCGACTGCACCGGCGTCGGCGACCCCGTCGAGCAGCACAACCGATTGGGAATCTCCCCACCGGCCCGCTCGGCCTTTCTCAACCGGCACCGGGTGCTCGATGCCATCCTGCCGCTCGCGCAGGGACCCGGGCTGTTGATCCGATCGGTCTCGAACGGGAAGGTCCAGTGGGTGCTCAAGGTCCTGCGCCCCGAGGGCGGCATCGCGAGCTACGAGGTCCCCTTCACCGGTGCGCTTCCCTACGAGCGCCTGCGGGGAGACGCCCGCGGCAACCGCATCGTCCTGCTTGCCGCCCCTCACGACTTCGAGGTCAAGAAAGCCGAGCGTCCGTCAACGCATGTCTATGTCGCAGAGATCCCGGCGCCTGACGCGCACCAGGTGCCGCAGGAAGGGGGCCAGCGATGAGCCGCCGTTTGACAAGGCTTTTCCTGGGCGCGCTGCTCCTCATCACGGCGCTCGGTCTTGATTCGGCGCTGGCCGCTGCCGATGCCTCCGGTTGCAGCTTCACCGCCGGCGGCGGGGTTGGCCGGAGACTCGACGACAACACCGGCCAGCACCCGGGGTATCGCCCCTAAGTGCGAGGCGGCCACACCGGCCGCGCCCGACTAGCGATCGTTCGGCACACGCCACCGGCACCGCCGGGACAATTTCAATTCATGCCCATGACGTCCTTGCAGTCATACTGCTCATTGGGCGGAGTCTGCGCGTCTGGAAGGGTCAACACGGTCAGGTTTGGATTGGGATCAGGCACACCTTGTGGTGGAGCCGCGTAAGTCAAGGAGAAGACTGGTTGGCCGCCAGGAGCAGCTGAGACCTCAGCAGCTACGATGAACGTACTCGGCGACCCGGGTGGGGCCTGGCCCGCTGGAAAAACTCCTGCGGCGCCGGCAAACGGTCCAGCCAGTGCATCTGTTAGCCCGGACTTCCTTTCGATTCTTCTACGCAAGTGGTTGCAATGAAAGGCGTTCCAGCCAGTGCGACTGGCCGGCTACTGTCTACGCTTGGCGTCCGGCTGAGCTTAGAGAGATACCGCGAGCAGGGTGAGTGCTTTCTGCTGAAGCACCGTCGGGCGGGTGACGACCTCGAAGGTAGCGGTATCCGACAACTTGGGTTGAATGCGGTT
>DATKFK010000128.1:0-10392 GCA_035544375.1 Thermoanaerobaculia bacterium | reverse complement strand
CAACACGCTCGCGCTGCGCAGCGACCTGGCCGCCGATCCGAGCCTCGAGCAGGCGTCGCTGGCGGCGCGGGAGGCGCTGCTCGGAGTCTACGCGCACCAGGATGTGCCGTTCGAGATGGTGGTCGAGGCGCTGCGGCCGGAGCGGCAGCTCTCGCGCTCGCCGCTGTTCCAGGCGATGGTGATCCTGGAGAACGCGCCGGCTGGCGAGCTCGTGCTGCCGGGCCTCCATCTGGCGTGGCTGGCGGTGAACGAGGGGCGGGCGCAGTTCGACCTGACGCTGGTGCTGCTGCCGGAGCCGGCGGCTGCGGCGTCCACGGCGGCGGGGCCGGCCGTTGCGCCGGGCGGCGGGTGGCAGGCGCGTCTCGAATACAACCTCGACCTGTTCGCGGCGGCGACGGCGCGGCGGCTGTTGGAGCGCTACCAGAACCTGCTCGCAGCGGCGATCGCGGCGCCGCGGGCGCCGCTCTCGGGCCTCGACCTGCTGTCGCCGGCAGAGCGGCAGGAGCTGCTTTCGGCGCGCAACGCGACGCGGGCGGCGGTGCCCGAGGCGTCGCTGCCGGATCTCTTCGCGGCGGCGGCGCGGCGCTGGCCGGAGCGCGTGGCGGTGGCGTGCGCCGGCGAGGCGCTGAGCTACGGCGCGCTCGCGGCGGCAAGCGACCGGTTGGCGCGGCGGCTGCGCGGCCTGGGGATCGGCCCCGAGATCCCGGTCGCCGTCGCGGTCGAGCGCGGACCGCGGCT
The DNA here is from genome assembly GCA_035544375.1 of Thermoanaerobaculia bacterium. Classification (GTDB taxonomy): domain Bacteria; phylum Acidobacteriota; class Thermoanaerobaculia; order Multivoradales; family UBA5704; genus JASLEW01. Next base: position 9,654 of record DATKFK010000128.1, on the reverse strand, counting down.
GCCGGTGGCGCTGCTGGCGGTGCTCACGGCAGGGGGGGCCTACCTGCCGCTCGATCCGGGTCACCCGCGTGCCCGCCTGGCCAGCATGGTGGCCGCCGCGCGGGCGCCGGTGCTGCTCTGCGACAGCGGTCTTGCTGCCGGGCTGCCGGCGGTCCCCGGCACCGCGGTCGTCGCGCTGGACCGGCTCGACCTCGCGGCCGGGGCCGGGGAGGCGCCGACGGCCTGGGCGGATGGCGAGAACCCGGCCTATGTGATCTTCACCTCGGGCTCGACGGGACTGCCGAAAGGGGTGGTGGTGCGCCGCCGCGGACTGGTCAACTTCCTGGCCGCGATGGCGCGGCAGCCGGGGTTCAGCGCCGCGGACGTGATGTTGGCGGTGACCACGGTCGCCTTCGACATCGCGGCGCTCGAGCTGTTCCTGCCGCTCCTGACCGGCGCCCGCATCGAGCTGGCGACGCGGGAGGCCGCTGCCGATGGGGCGCGCTTGGCGGCGCTGGCCGCGGCGAGCGGCGCGACGGTCCTGCAGGCGACGCCGGCGACCTTCCGGCTGCTGCTCGATGCGGGGTGGGAGGGGCAGCCGGCGCTGCGGGCGCTGTGCGGCGGCGAGGCGCTGCCGGCGGAGCTGGCGGCGAGCCTTCTGCCGCGGGTGGGGGAGCTGTGGAACCTCTACGGCCCCACCGAGACCACGGTCTGGTCCGCCGCCTTGCAGGTCGCGCAGCCTCACGGCGCCAGGGAGCGGCAGGAGGGCGCGGCAGCTGCCGCGGCGGCGGCGCCCCGTCCGGTGCCGATCGGGCGGCCGCTCGCCAACACCGAGATCTACCTGCTGGACCGGTTCGGCCGCGGTCTCGGGCCGGTGTTGCCGGGAGCGGTGGGAGAGATCCATATCGGCGGCGAGGGGCTGGCGCGCGGCTATCTCGGGCTGCCCGGGCTGACCGCTGAACGCTTCGTGCCGGACCCCTTTGCCGGCCGCGCCGGGGCGCGTCTCTACCGCACCGGCGACCTCGGCCGTTTCCGGCTGGATGGCGAGCTCGATTTCCTCGGCCGCGGCGACAGCCAGGTGAAGGTGAGAGGCTTCCGGATCGAGCTGGGCGAGATCGAGGCGGTGCTCGGCGCGCTGCCGGAGGTCGCCGCGTGCGCGGTGGTGGTGCGCGCCGGCCTGCCCGCCGACGGCGGTTCCCGGCTGGTGGCCTATGTCGTGCCGCCAGCGCCAGCGCCGGGCGCTCCGGCGGTCGAGGCGCCGGACAGAGCGGCGGCGGTCGCGGATGGCGCGCCGGGGCCGAGCGCGGCGCTGCTGCGCGCGGCGCTGCGCGAGCGGCTGCCGGACTTCATGGTGCCGCAGCTCTTCGTGGTGCTGCCGGCGCTGCCGCTGACGCCGAACGGCAAGCTGGACCGCCGCCGCCTGGCAGCCGGTCCCGAGGCGGCGGGCGGCCGGCGCCTGGGGCCGGGCGCGTCCGGGAGCGCCGAGCGGGGCCGGGGACCGCGCACGCCGGTCGAGGAGATCCTGGCGGCGATCTGGACGGAGGCCCTGTGCCTGGCGGTCCCCGTCCGGCCTGGCGGCCCGCGGGAGGCGGGTCCGGTGAGCGTGGACGCGGACTTCTTCGATCTCGGCGGGCATTCCCTGCTGGCCGCGCAGGTGCTGTCGCGGCTGCGGGCGGCGTTCGGGGTCGAGGTGCCGCTGCGGCGCTTCTTCGACCAGCCCACCGTGGCCGGGCTGGCAGAGGCGGTGGCGGAGGCGCGGGATGCGCGGCGCGGGGCGAGCCTGCCGCCGCTCCTGCCGGCGCCGCGCGACCGCCCCCTGCCGTTGTCGTTCGCGCAGCAGCGGCTCTGGCTGCTGGACCGGCTGGTGCCCGGCAGCGCGCTCTACAACATTCCGCTCGCGGTGCGCATCGACGGCCGCCTGGACGCCGGCACGCTGCGCCGCAGCCTCACCGAGATCGTCCGCCGCCACGAGGCGCTGCGGACCGTCTTCGTGGAGCACGACGACGGCACCCTGGTCCAGGTCGTTCGCCCGGCCGGCCGTGCGCCGCTCTCCGAGATCGACCTCCGCGCCCTTGGCCCGGAGGCGGCGGCGCTGCTCGGCGCCGGCAGCCTCGCCGCGGCGGCGGCGAGGCGACCGTTCGACCTCGCGCGCGGGCCGCTGTGGCGGGCGCTGCTGCTGCGCCTCGGCGGCAGCGACCACCTGCTGGTGCTCAACTTCCACCACGGCGTCTGCGACGGCTGGTCGCTGGGGGTGCTGATGGAGGAGCTGCCGGCGCTCTACCGGGCTTTCGCCGCGGGGCTCGCCTCGCCGTTGCCCGAGCTGCCCGTGCAGTACGCGGACTTCGCCGCCTGGCAGCGGCAGTGGCTGGCGGGCGAGCTGCTCGCGGCGCAGCTCGCGTTCTGGCAGCGGCGGCTCGCCGGCGCGCCGCCGCTGCTGGATCTCCCGAGCGACCGGCCCCGGCCGGCCATCCAGCGGCCGGCCGGCGGCGTCCATCCGTTCCTGCTGCCGGCGGAGCTGCGGCAGCGCCTCGCGGCGCTCTCCCGGCGCTCGGGGGTGACGCTCTTCATGGCGCTCCTGGCCGCCTGGAAGCTGCTGCTCGCCCGCACCAGCGGCCAGCAGGACATCGTGGTGGGCACGCCGGTCGCCGGCCGCAACCATCTGCTGATCGAGCGGCTGATCGGTGTCTTCGTCAACACCTTGGCGATCCGCACCGACCTCTCCGGCGACCCGAGCTTCACGGAGCTGCTGGCCAGGCTCCGGGAGAGCGTCCTCTCGGCCTTCGCTCACCAGGACCTGCCGTTCGAGAGACTGGTCGGCGAGCTGCAGCTGGGGCGGGACCTGAGCCGCACGCCGCTGTTCCAGGTGGTCTTCGCGATGCAGCATGCCCGCTTGCCGCCCGCCGGCCTGCCGGAGCTGCGGTTCGCGCCGGCGCCGCTGCCGAGCGGCACCGCGAAGTTCGACCTGGCCGCCGACCTTGCCGATACCGGCGGCGGCGGGCTTGCCGGGAGCCTGGAATACAGGCGCGACCTCTTCGAGCGCGTGACGATGCAGCGCCTGGCAGGGCACTTCCTGGAAGTGCTGGCGGGGGCGGCCGGCGATCCCGGGCTACCGATCTCGCGGCTCCCCGTGCTGACCGCTGCGGAGGCGGCGCAGGCTGTCCGCGAATGGAACGACACGTCCCGCGCCTTCCAGCCGGTGCCGCCGGTCCACGAGCAGTTCGCGGCGCACGCCCGCCGCCGGCCGGATGCCACCGCGGTGGCATCGCGCCGCGAGCGGCTCACCTACGGCGAGCTGGACCGCCGCGCCAACCGGCTGGCCCACCACCTGCGCCGCCGCGGCATCGGCCCCGAGGTGCTGGTCGCGGTCTGCACCGGCCGCACCCTCGACCGGGTGGTGGGCATCCTCGGCGTGCTCAAGGCGGGAGGCGCCTACGTCTCGCTCGACCCCGACTACCCGCCGGAGCGGCTGGGTTTCCTGCTCGAGGACTCCGGAGCGCCGGTGCTGCTGACCGAGGACCGGTACGCCGCCCGGCTGCCGCGGGGCCGGGCGGACCTCCTGCGGCTGGACCGCGACTGGACGGCGGTCGCCGGCGACGAGGCGGTTGCTCCGCCGGGCGGCGCCGCGCCGCAGCACCTCGCCTACGTGGTCTACACCTCCGGTTCGACGGGCCGGCCCAAAGGGGTCGAGATCACCCACGCCGGTCTGCTCAACCTGGTCTGCTGGTACCAGGAATGCTTCGCGCTGCGCCCGGGCGACCGCGGCACCCAGATCGCCAGCCCGGCTTTCGATGCGTCGGTGGTCGAGCTGTGGCCGTTCCTGGCCGGCGGCGGCGAGGTTCATATCCCCGACGAGGAGACGCGGCTGTCGGCGCCGGGGATGCTGCGCTGGTGGGCAGAGACCGGGATCACCCTTGCCTACCTGATGACGCCGCTCGCCGAGGGCGTGCTGGAGGAGCTGCGGCGGGAGCCGGCGGCGGCACCGGCGCTCTCCGTGCGCTCGCTCTTCACCGGCGGCGACCGGCTGCACCACCGGCCGGTCCCGGCGGCGGGGTTCCGGCTCTGGAACACCTACGGCCCCGCGGAGTACACGGTGACCACCTCGGCGGTGGCGGTCGAGCCGGCGGCGGCGGACGGTGCGCTGCCGTCGATCGGGCGGCCGCTGCCCAACACCAGCATCTACGTGCTGGACGCCCGGCAGCAGCCGGTGCCTCCGGGGGTCCCGGGCGAGCTGTACGTCGCCGGGGTGGGGCTTGCCCGCGGCTACCTGGGGCGGCCGGAGCTGACGGCGGAGAAGTTCGTCCCCGACTCCTGGGGCACCGAGCCGGGGGCACGCATGTACCGGACGGCGGACCTCGTCCGCCGCCTGCCTGACGGCGACCTCGAATTCCTCGGCCGCATCGACCACCAGGTGAAGCTGCTGGGGCATCGCATCGAGCTGGGGGAGATCGAGGCGGCGCTCGGCCGGCATCCGGCGGTGCGGGAGGCGGCGGTGATGGTGCGCGAGGACCGTCCCGGCGCGCGGCGCCTGGTCGCCTGGGTGGTGCCGGCGGCGCAGCCGGGGCCGGCGCCCGCGGAGCTGCGCGGTTTCCTCAAGCGGTGGCTGCCCGACGTCATGGTGCCGGCGGCGTGGGTCGAGATCGCGGCGCTGCCGCTCAATGCCAACGGCAAGCTGGACCGGGCGGCGCTGCCGGCGCCGCGGGAGAGCGGCAGCGCAGAGGACGGGTACGTCCCGCCGCGCGGCCCGCTCGAGGAGATCCTGGCCGGGATCTGGGAGGAGGTGCTGGCGCGGGCGCCGGTCGGCGTCACGGAGGACTTCTTCGCCTTGGGCGGGCACTCGCTGCTGGCGACCCAGGTGATGACGCGGGTGCGCCGGACGCTGGGCGTCGAGCTGCCGCTGCGCGTCCTGTTCGAGAGCCCGACGATCGCCGCGCTGGCCGCCGCGATCGACCGCTCGCGCCGCCTCGGGGGGCTGGCCGCGGTCCCAGCCCCTCCGCTCGTCCGCGTGCCGCGGCAGCAGGAGCTGTCGCTGTCGTTCGCCCAGGAGTGGCTCTGGTTCGTCGAGCAGCTGGAGCGCGCGGGATCGCTCTCGGTGACGCCGGTCGCCCTCCGCCTGCTCGGCGAGCTGCGGGTGGAGGCGTTGGCCGCCAGCCTGCGGGAGGTGGTGCGCCGCCACGAGGTGCTGCGCACCCGGTTCGTCGCGATCGGCGGGCGGCCGGTCCAGCGGGTCGACGACGGCTGGCGGCCCGGGGTGCCGGTGCTCGATCTCGCCGGGCTGCCGGCGGCGGCGGCCGCACAGGCAGTCGAGCGCGCTGCCGCGGCGGAGGAGACGCGCGGCTTCGACCTCGTGCGCGGGCCGCTGCTGCGTTGCACCCTGGTGCGCCAAGCGGCGGACGACTTCGTCTTACTGCTGACCCTTCACCACATCGTCTGCGACGGCTGGTCGATGGGAGTGCTGGTGCGGGAGATGCTGGCGCTCTATTCTGCCTGCCTCCGCGGCGAGCCGTCGCCGCTCCCCGAGCTGCCGGTCCAGTACGCCGACTTCGCCGCCTGGCAGCGCCAATGGCTGCGCGGCGAGGTGCTCGATCGCCACCTCCGCCATGCGACGCAACGGCTCGCCGGGCTCGCGCCGCTGGCGCTGCCTACCGACCGCCCGGCCACCGCGCCGGGCCAGGTCAGCCGGGCAGGCAACCTGCCGGTCGCCCTGGCGGAGCCGCTGATCGCCGCGCTGCGCCTGCTGGCCCGCCGGCAGGGGGCGACCCTCTTCATGGCGCTGCTGGCGGGATTTGCGGCGCTCTTAAGGCGCCATACCGGCCAGGACGAATTTGCGATTGGTTCGCCGGTCGCCAACCGCACCCGGGTCGATCTCGAGGCGCTCATCGGTTTCTTCATCAACACCCTCGTGCTGCGCGCCGAGACCGGCGGCAACCCCGGCTTCGCCGAGCTGGTGGCGCGGGTCCGCGCGACGACCCTCGAGGCCTACGACCACCAGGACCTCCCCTTCACCCGCCTGGTGGAGGCGCTGCGCCCGGACCGGCGGCAGGCGCCGTCGGCGCTGCTCGAGGTGCTGTTCCTGTTGCAGAACCAGCCGCTGCCGGCGATCGAGCTTCCCGGCGTGAAGCTCGGCGAGCTGCGGCGCGGCCCTGCGGACATCCGGACCCACTTCGCGCTGTCGCTGGACCTGATCGAGGCCGGCGGCGGGCTCGCGGGCGGGATGGCCTACAACCGGCAGCTGTTCGACGGCACGACCGCGGCGCGCTGGCTGGGCCACCTCGGCACCCTGCTGGCAGCCGTGGCGGAGCGGCCGGAGCTGCGGCTCGACGAGCTGCCGCTGCTCGCCGAGGGCGAGCGCCACCAGGTGCTGGTCGAGTGGGGCGAGGACGGCGATCTCGTCCTCCTCGGCAGCTGCCCCGCGCCGATCGGGATCTGGGGCGAGGGCTGGCGAAGCGGGCCCGGCGGCGTCTGCGAACGCCGCGAGAAGCGTTGCCGGCGCCGTGCCGACGGCTCCTTGGAGATCCTGGCTCCCGCGGCAGCGGCTCCCGTGCAGGCGGCCGAGCCGGCGAGCCCGGCCGCCGGCGGCCGGCAGGAGGTGGCCGAGCGGCTGGGCGACCAGGCGCGGCGGCGCGAGAAGCTCTCGGCGGCCAAACGGGATCTCCTGGCTCGCCGCTTCCGCGGCGACGCTAAGGCCGCCGCGGCCGGCGCGCGCATGCGGCCGCGGCAGGGCCCCTCGTCGCTGCTGGTCAAGTTGCAAGCGGGCGCCTCCGGCCGGCCGCCGCTCTTCTGCGTCCATCCCGTCGGCGGCACGGTCCACTCCTACGGCGACCTCGCTCGCTGCCTGGGGCCGGAGCAGCCGTTCTACGCCCTGCAGGCTGCCGGTCTGGCGGGGAGCGGGGCGGTCGGCGACCTGCGGACCATGGCCGCCGAGTACGCCGCCGCGGTCGAGGGCGCCGCTCCGGAGGGCCCGACCCTGCTCGGCGGCTGGTCTTTCGGCGGCGTGGTGGCCTTCGAGATGGCGTGCCAGCTGCAAACCCGCGGTCGGGAGGTGGCCATGCTGACGCTCCTCGACAGCATGGTGCCGGCACCGGATGCGCCGCTGGAGGACCTCGACGAGGCCGGGCTGCTCCGCCTCTTTCTGCGCGAACAGGCCGGCCTGGCGCCGGCGGGCGGTGCGACGTGGCTCGACGAGCGGCCGCCGGCGGCCGAGCAGGCGGCGGAAGTGAGCTGGCTCCTCGCCAGGGCGCACGCCACGGGTCTGCTCAAGACGGAGCTGCGCCCGGAGCAGGTGCAGCGGCTGCTGGACGTCAACCGCGCCAACCGGCGAGCGCTCGCCGGCTACCGGCCGCGGCCCTACGCCGGCCGCATCACCGTGTTCCGCTCCACCTCCGCCGCCGCCGAGCCGGCCGGCATCTGGGAGGCGCTGAGCGGCCAGCCGGTCGAAGCGTACGAGGTGGCCGCGGACCACTACGGCATGCTGAAGCCGCCGGCGGTCGCCGCCCTGGCCCAGCGCCTGGGCTCTTGCATCGAACGGGCGCTCGGCGCGGCGGCGCCGACCGCTCCCGGCGAGATCGAGATCGCCCGGCCACGGCCGAGCGGCGGGAGGGCGGCGCTGTGACCGCTCCGGGCCTCTGCCTGCACGAGCTGTTCGCGCGCCAGGCGCTGCGGCGCCCGGACGCCGCGGCGGTGTCGTGTGGCGAGCGGCGGCTGAGCTACGGCGAGGTCGAGCGCCGATCGAACCAGCTTGGCCGCTTCCTGCGGTCGCTGGGCGTGGGTCCGGAGGCGCTGGTGGGGTTGTACCTGGCGCGTTCCGTTGACATGGTGGTGGCGATCCTCGGCGTGCTCAAGGCCGGAGGGGCCTACGTCCCCCTCGACCTCTCCCTGCCGCGCGAGCGGCTGGCATTCATGCTGCGGGATGCCGGCCTGCGTTGGGTGCTGACGGAGAGCCGGCTGGAAGCGGAGCTGCCGGCGAGCGATGCGGCGCGGATCTGCCTCGACCAGGAATGGGGGCGGATCGCCCGCGGCACCGCCGCGGCGCCGCAGAGCGGCGTCGCACCCGAGCACCTCGCCTACGTGGTCTACACCTCGGGCTCGACCGGCCTGCCGAAAGGGGTGCGGGTCGGTCACGGCAACGTGACGCGCCTGTTCAGCGCCAGCCAGCCGTGGTTCGGCTTCGGCGACGAGGATGTCTGGACGCTCTTCCACTCCTACGCCTTCGACTTCTCGGTCTGGGAGCTGTGGGGAGCGCTGCTCCACGGCGGCAGGCTGGTGGTGGTGCCGGCCTGGATCAGCCGCTCGGCCGACGATCTCTGGCGCCTGCTGTCGCGCGAGCGGGTGACGGTGCTCAACCAGACGCCGTCCGCCTTCCACCAGCTGCTCGGGGCCGGCGCGGCGCCGGCCCCGGATGAGCTGTCGCTGCGCTGGGTGATCTTCGGCGGCGAGGCGCTCGACATCCACAGCCTGCGCCCCTGGTGGCAGCGCTACGGCGCGCTGCACCCCCGCCTGGTGAACATGTACGGCATCACCGAGACCACGGTGCACGTGACCTGCCGGCCGTTGGGCCTGGACGACCTGGACCAGCCGGCGCGCAGCTGGATCGGGCTGCCGCTGCCGGACCTCGCGGTGCACCTGCTGGACGGGTTCGGCGAGCCGGTGTCCGCGGGGTGCGCCGGGGAGCTGTGCGTGGGGGGAGCCGGGGTGGCACGAGGGTATCTCAACCGTCCGGAGCTCGAGGCCGAGCGGCTGGTTCCCGATCCGTTCAGCGGTGCCGCGGGGGCCCGTCTTTACCGGTCCGGAGACCTGGCGCGGCGGCTGCCTTCGGGCGACCTCGAGTACCTGGGACGGATCGACCAGCAGGTGAAGATCCGCGGCTACCGTATCGAGCCGGGCGAGATCGAGGCGGTCCTGGCGCAGCATCCCGGGGTCGAGCAGTGCGTGGTCGTGGTGCGCGACTTCGGCGGCGACGACAGGCGGCTGGCCGCCTGGCTGGTGCCGGCGGTGCGGCAGGCCATCGCCGCGCCGGAAGCGGCCGGTGCGCCGGCAGACGGGCGCGAGCGGCGGCGGCTGATCGCCAGCGTGCGCGCCTTCGCGCGGCAGCGGCTGCCGGAGTACATGGTGCCCTCAACCTGGATGCCGCGGGAGAGCATGCCGCTGACGCCGAACGGCAAGGTGGACCGCAAGGCCCTGCGGCTGGCCGCCGCGGACTGGCAGGGCGAACCGGAGGGGGAGGCGCCGCGGACCCCGGTGGAGGAGATGGTGGCGCTGCTCTGGTCGCGGGTGCTGGGGGTCGGGCAGGTCGGCCCGCACGGCAACTTCTTCGAGCTGGGCGGGCACTCGCTCCTGGTGCCGCCGCTGCTCGCGCTGGTGCGCGAGGCGTTCGGCGTCGAGCTGGCGCCAGGCGAGCTGTTCGCGGCGCCGACGGTCGGGGCGCTGGCGCGGCGCATCGAGGACGCGCAGCGGGGGGCGAGCGCGGCGGCGCTGCCGCCGCTCGTGGCGCGGCGGCCGCCGGGTTCGCCGGGGCAGCCGGCGCGGCTGCCGCTCTCCTTCGCCCAGCAGCGGCTCTGGTTCCTCGATCGCCTGGCGCCCGCGAGCCCGGCCTACAACCTCCCCCTGGCGATGTGGGTGCGCGGGCCGCTCGTGCCGGCGGCGCTTGCCGCCGGCCTCGCCGCCGTGGTGGGCCGCCAC
>DATKFK010000127.1:0-8732 GCA_035544375.1 Thermoanaerobaculia bacterium | reverse complement strand
CCAGCGCTTGTAGGCTGCCAGCAGGGCCACCATCCACCGGGTCCAGCCGGTTACCTTTGCCGGCCGCGAGGGCCAGGTCCCCGGAGCCGGCTGCTCCCAGTGGCTCCATCTCGCCGCCGTCGTCGCCGTCGCCGCTTTCGTCGCGGCGGTCGAGCGCGTCATCCCTGTGTCCCCATCCGCTTCTGGCGCTCCCGCCGGCCGGCAAGGCCTTGCAACAGCCCCACGAGATCCCGCTGGACGTCGCCGAAGCTGGCCTTCCTGGCCTCGGGCTTCAGGTGTGCGACCAGGTCGAGCGGCGCCAGGCTGCTCCGGCCGGGCCAGCGCCGATAGGTCTCCTTGATCCAGCGTTTCAGCCGGTGGCGCACCACGGAGTTGCCCACCTTGCGGGTCGTGGTGATCCCAATCCTCGGGTGACCGGCCTGGTTCGGAATCAGATAAAGGGCCACCAGCGCACCCTGGCGCCGGCGCCCGGTCCTGTAGCATCTGAGGTAGTCCGCCCGCCGCAACAGCCGCTCGGACGCTGCCAGCCCCTCGCCGCCCGGCCGCGTGCGCCCACCGGGAGATGGCCGCTCCACGGTGCCCGCCGTCGACGCGTCGGAGGGCGCAGCCGCCGGCTCCTTGGTTCCCGATTCGGGCGGGCCAGGATGGCCGCGCATCAGACGCTCAGGCGCGCGCGTCCCTTCCTGCGCCGGCGCGACAAGACGGCTCGGCCATGGCGGGTACGCATACGCACCAGGAAGCCATGGGTCCGCTTGCGGCGACGGTTGTTCGGTTGATAGGTGCGTTTCACTTGGTTAACCGCCTTCTGGCATCAATCAAGGGTAGAGCCGGAGGACTGGAACAGGGTTGCTCCCCGCTCTCCGAGCGAAACCAGTAACTTAGACCACCGGCGGCGCCACCGTCAATGCCTGGCGCCCCCGGCCACCGCCCCCCAGTCACCCGGCCTGCCCGGCCGCCGGCGGCCACAGCACGGCGAGCCGCCCTGCCGAAACCGTCGCCGCGGGTCCACTCATGTTGGCGGAGAGGGTGGGATTCGAACCCACGGACCGGTTGCCCGGTCAACGGTTTTCGAGACCGCCCCATTCGACCGCTCTGGCACCTCTCCTCTTTGGATCTCTGTGGATCGCGCACGGGTTGGCGGAGAGGGTGGGATTCGAACCCACGGTAGAGTTTCCCCTACACACGCTTTCCAAGCGTGCTCCTTAAGCCACTCGGACACCTCTCCCGGCTATTGGCAAAGAACGCCGGCGCATGGCCGCCTGCCTGGCTGCCCGTGCGCCGGCACGTCGAACTGGGCCTCGAATCAAGGCCGGGGGCCGCGCTGACCGCTACCTCAGGGAGGCGAAGAAGCCGCGCAGCAGCGCGGCGCTTTCTTCCGCGAGGATTCCGGAGCTCACTTCCATCCGATGGTTCAGCCGCGCATCCTGCACCAGGTTACCCAGGGAGCCGCAGTAACCGGCCTTCGGGTCCGCGGCGCCGTACACCAGCCGATCGATCCTGCTGGCAACCAGGGCGCCGGCGCACATGGGACACGGCTCCAGGGTCACGACCATCGTGCATCCGGCGAGCCGCCACCCTCCGACCTGGCGAGCCGCCTCGCGCAACGCCAGCAGCTCGGCATGCGCCAGCGGGTCGCCGTCGACCTCGCGGCGATTGTGCCCGCGGCCGACGATCTCCCCGCCCCTCACCACCACCGCTCCGATCGGCACTTCGCCCAGGTCCGCGGCGCGGCGCGCCTCCGCGAGCGCTTCCATCATCCAGTACCGGTCGTCCACTCCCGCACCTGCCGCCCACGCGGAGGAGCGGTATCTTACTCGATGGCTGCCACCCCGGCAAACGCCCGTCCTTTTCGCCTTTACATCCCCGACCCCACGACGTACGATGGGTTGGCTCGACAGTGGCCCACGAAGGGTTCGGGTCCTGTGCATCGGCGGCTTCCGAACCTCGTCAGGCCCGGAAGGGAGCAGCGATAAGGTATGCCGGCCGAGTGCCGCAGATCCACCGGAACCCTTCGTAGGCCACTGTCATCGTTGCCATGGCCTACCAGGTCCTAGCCCGCAAGTGGCGCCCCCAGAACTTCTCCAGCCTCGTCGGTCAAGAGCCGATCGTGACGGCGCTGCGCAACGCCCTCACCGAGGGGCGCATCGCCCACGCCTATCTCTTTTCGGGGATTCGCGGCGTGGGCAAGACCACTGCCGCCCGCGTGCTCGCCAAGGCGCTCAACTGCGAGCGCGGCCCGGCCGCCGACCCCTGCAACGAGTGCCCACCGTGCATTGAGATCGCCCGCGGCTCCGACCTCGACGTGCTCGAAGTCGACGCCGCGACCTACTCCAAGGTCGAGCAGGTCCGCGAGCTGACCGAGAGCCTGCGCTACGGACCCGCCCGCGACCGTTACAAGGTCGTCGTGCTCGACGAGGTCCACAGGCTCTCGCGGCAGGCTTTCGACGCCCTGTTGAAGATCGTCGAAGAGCCGCCGCCGTACCTGGTCTTCATTTTCGCCACCACCGAGATCGAAGCCGTCCCTGCCACCATCCTTTCGCGGTGCCAGGAGTTCCAGTTCCGGCGCGTCTCGGCGGCGGCGGTCGCCGCGCTCCTGCGGCAGATCTGCGAATCCGAATCCATCCACGCCAGCGACAGCGCGCTGCGGCTGGTGGCGAGGGCCGGCGAGGGAAGTGTCCGCGATGCCGTGGCGCTGCTCGACCAGCTGGCGACCTTTGGCTCGGGCACCCTCTCCGACGAGGCCGCCGTCCGTCTGCTCGGCGGCCTCGACATCGCCCTCTTCCGCCGCCTGCTCGAGGCGATCCTCGCCGGCGATGCAGCCGGCGTCGTCCGCGAAGTGCGCCACATCGAGGACGAGGGCTGGGACCCGCGCCATGTGTTCGGCCAGTTCCTCGCCTACTGCCGCGACGCTCTCCACCTCGCCCTGGGGGGTGATCCAGCGCAGGTGGACCTGGCGCTCGAAGAGGCCCAGGCGCTGGCGGCGCTGGCGCGTGGCGGCGGCTACGAAAACCTGCTGCGGCTGCTCAACCAGCTGCTGGCAAGCGAGCCCATCGTGCGCCGCACCGAGACCGGCGCTCTTGCCCTGGAGATCGCCTGGCTGCGCGCCGCCGAGCTGCCGAAGCTCGTCCGCGTCGAGCAGCTGCTCGCCGGCGGCGGCGCGGACCCCTCGCATCGGCCGTCCGCCGCTCCCGCCGCTCATGGCGCTCCCGCCGGCAGCGCGAGCGCAGCGAACCCCGGCCCCGCCAGGCCTCATCGCCCGCCAAGCCCAGCCGCCATGCCGGTCGCGCCGGGACCGGCCGCACCCTCCGCGCCGGCCGCGCCGGCGAAAGCCATGCAGCCGAGTCCGGCCGCATCCACCGCACCTGCCGCACAGGCCGGACCAGAGGCCGGACAGGCCGCACCGACCGCGCCCGCCCCGGCTACCCAGGCGAGCCCGGCCACCCAGCCAAGCCCGCCAGCGCCGGCGGCCGCGGATTCGGCGGCTCCGCTCAAACCCGCCGGCGCGGTTGCTCCGGCCACCGCCCAGGCGGCTCCGGGAAACGGCAAGGACCTGCAGGGGGACGCGGCGACGCAACACTTCCTCGAGGAGGTCGCGGCACGCAAGCAACCGCTCGCGGCCCACCTGGAACAGGCAGCCATTCTTCGCTTCGAGGCCGGGCGTTTGCTCATCCTCCTGCCCCCCGGGGACGCCTACCTGAGCTCGCGCCTGCGCCAGGCGGCCAACCGTGAGACCATCGCCGCGGCGGTGGCGCAGACCTGGGGCTCCGATGCCAGCTGGGACTTCGCCGAGGGCCCGACTCCGACCACTCCGAAGACTCCGACGACTCCGATGCCCCTCCTGGCTCCAACCACGGCACCCGGCGCCGCTGCGACGGCGTCCGCCGGCCCGCAACCCGCCGAACTATCGGCCGCCGTACTCAGTCCAGCGGTTCAGACCCTGCTGGACATCTTCGGAGGCAAGGTCGAGGCCGTCGAAGAGCATCGCGGCTCGAGAGAGGAATGACATGAGCAGCATGCAGAAACTGATGAAACAGGCGCAGCAGATGCAGGAGCGGCTGCAGCGCGAGCTGGCGGAGACGGTCGTCGAGGCGAGCGTCGGCGGCGGCATGGTCGCGGTCAAGATGAGCGGCCACAAACAGTTGGTTTCGGTCAAGATCGATCCCGAAGTGATGGATAAGGACGATCCTTCGATGCTCGAAGACCTCATCGTGGCGGCCGTCAACGAAGCGGGCCGCAAGGTCGAAGAGACCATGCAGGGCAGGATGGGGGCCCTCGCCGCCGGGCTTCCCGGCCTGTTCTGAGCTCGTCCCGGTGCCTGCCGTGCTCCCGCGCCATTCCGCCGATCCGCTTGCGCGCCTGGTCGGCGAGCTCTCCCGGCTGCCGGGGATCGGTCCCAAGACGGCCTCTCGCCTCGCCCACCACCTCCTCAAGGTCACCGCGACGGAGGCGCAGGCCCTCGCCCAGGCGATCATGGAGGTGAAGGAGAAGCTCTTCCACTGCTCCCGGTGCAACTCCATCACCGCGGTCGATCCCTGCCGCTTCTGTTCCGACGCGCAGCGCGACCGCGGCCAGATCTGCGTCGTCGAGGAGGCCTTCAACATCGAGCCAATCGAGCGCACGGGCGAGTATCACGGCCTCTACCACGTGCTGCTCGGCGCCCTGTCGCCGCACCGCGGGATCGGGCCCGAACGGCTGGCGATTCCCGGCCTTTTCTCGCGGCTCGACGGCGTCGGCGAGGTCTTGCTCGCCACCAATCCCAACGTCGAGGGCGAAGCCACCGCCCTCTACCTGGCGCGATTGCTCAAGCCGCGAGGCCTGCGCGTCACCCGCCTGGCGTTCGGCATGCCGGTCGGCGGCGACATCGAGTACACCGACGAGGTGACCCTCGGGCGGTCGCTGGCCGGGCGGCGCGAGATGTGACCCTGAGAACCGGCAGGCGCGCCGGCGACCACCCCCCCAGGATCGTCCACCCTCCTCCCGGTCCGCGCGCGCGGGCCCTCGCGCTCGATCTCGCACGCCTCGAGGCGCCCGGGGTCAACACCATCGACGAGGCGCCCGGCGCCGAGCCGCCGATCCTCTGGGAGACGGCGCGCGGCGCCAACGTGCGCGACGTCGACGGCAACCGCTACGTCGATCTCACCTCCGGCTTCGGGGTCGCCGCCGTCGGCCACCGCCATCCGCGGGTGGTCGCCGCGGTCCGCCGCCAGGCTGGCCGCCTGCTTCACGGCCTGGGCGACGTGCACGCCCACCCGCTCCGGGTCGAGCTCGCCGGCCGGCTCGTCCGCCTCGCGCCGGTGGACGACCCGCAGGTCTTCTTCGCCGCTTCCGGCGCCGAGGCGGTCGAGATCGCGCTCCAGACGGCCCTCGCCGCCACCGGCCGTCCGGGCATCGTGGCCTTCGAGCCGTCCTACCATGGGTTGACGCTCGGCGCCCTCGCCGTCACCTCCCGGCCCGAGTTCCGTGCACCCTTCACTTCCTACCTGCACCCGCATACGCGGCGCCTCCCGTTCGGCTGCCCACCCTCGGCGCTGGCGGCGGCGCTCGCCGCGGGCTCGCTGGACGGCCAGCCCGGCGCCGTGCTGGTCGAACCGATCGTCGGACGGGAAGGGGTCCTGCCGCCGCCGCCCGGCTGGCTCGCCGCCGTCGCCGGGCTCTGCCGGCAGGCGGGGGCGCTGCTCGTCGCGGACGAGATCTTCACCGGGTTCGGCAGGACCGGCCGGCTCTTCGCCGTCGAGGGCGAGGGGGTCCGGCCCGACCTGCTCTGCTGCGGCAAGGCGCTCGGCGGCGGCCTGCCGATCGCCGCGGTGCTGGCCAGGCGACCGCTGTTCCGGGTGTGGAGCACCGGGAGCGAGGCCCTTCGCACCTCGACCTTCCTCGCCAACCCGGTGGCCTGCGCCGCCGCCCTCGCCGTGCTCGACGTGCTCGAACAGGAGCGGCTGCCGGCGCGCGCCGCCGAGCTCGGCTCGCGTCTCTCCGCCCGACTTGCCGGCTGGTCCGAGCGCTACCCGGCCGTGGCGGCCGTCCGCGGCCGCGGCCTGCTCTGGGGCATCGAGCTGCGTTCGCGCCAGGCCGCGGCCACCTGGGTTGCCGCCGCCCGCCGGTGCGGCATTCTCTTGCTGGCCGGTGGCCCTGACGGAAATGTGGCGCAGCTCGTGCCCCCGCTCTCGATCGCCGAGCCGCAGCTGGCCGGCGTCCTGGACGTCCTCGAGACGACTCTCGCCGCGGCATCGTCGGCTACAATGAACGGATCTTGAGCACCGAGCTCTTCTTGCGGCAGTGGGAGCTGCTTTCCCACTTGACCGAAGCCCAGATCGCCACGCTCGGCAACGCCGTCGAGCGGCGCCGCGTCGCCGCCGGTGAGCACGTCCTGCGCGAGGGCGAGCCGACGGCGGATGCTTACCTGATCGCGAGCGGCAGCGTGCGCATCCAGCGCCAGACGCCGTACGGCCTGTTCACTCTCGCCACCTTGAATCCCGGCCAATTGTTCGGCGAGACCAGCTTCGTCGACGGCAACTCGCGGTCGGGCGATGCCCTGGCCGTGGCGGAGACCGAGCTGCTCACGTTCAACCGGCAGGCTCTCGCCGGCGCCATGGAGGACGACCAGCGATTCAGCGTCGCTCTCTACTGGGCCTTCTGGAAGAGCCTCTCTTCCAAGCTCCGCCAGACCAACGAGCAGCTCACCCGCTTCTTCTCCGAATCGGGCAAGCCGGCGAGCTCCCAGGAGCCTCCCGCGCCGGCGGTTGCCGACGACTTCCACGTCGACCTCGCGTCCAAGCGCAAGCTGTTCCAGGAACAGAAGCTCTCGAGCCTGGAGATCAACTTCCTCGCCTCGCTGTCGCGCGAGAAGAAGTTCGCGCCGCACCAGCAGATCTTCCGCGAGGGGGATCCGGGAGCCGAGATGTACGTGCTGCTGGAAGGACGGGTGATGATCAGCAAGTTCATCCCCGGCGCCGGCGAGGAAGCTCTCGCCTTCCTCGAGCGCGGCGACTACTTCGGCGAGATGGCGTTGATCGACAACGAGCAGCGCTCGGCGGACGCCACGGCGTCGGACAGCGGCGCGGTGGCGCTGGCCATCCCCCGGGATGTGCTGGCGGGCATCCTCGACATCAACCGGGTCTCGTCGCTGCGGCTCCTGCGGTTGCTGTGCACCTTGGTGGCCGGCCGGCTGCGTGAGCTGGACGACAAGATCATCGGCTGGTTCATCCTGGCGGGCGGCTCGGCGACCGGCTGGCCCGGCAACCGCTGACCCCGGACCCTGATTCGCCCTCTGGTTTCCTGGCCAGGCTAGCGGCGGCGGCCACGTCCACCAGAGTCTCGGCCCTCGTTCCGCGCCGCGGCGCGCGGCAGGGGACGATCCGCACCGTCGTCGCCGGCGGTGGCGCAGGCCCGCAGCACCTTGCCGACCAGCGAGGACATCGGGAGCCTTGCCCGTTGCGCGGCGTCGAACCAACCGCTTTCGACGCCTTCCCGCACCTCGTCCACCGCTCCGGGAAGCCGCTCCGCGCGGCAGACGGCGACCCGCAGGTCCCGGTAGGTGATGCCGTGCCGTACCGCCGCGATCGGCGGTCCCAGCCGCCACTCGCCGCCGTACTTTTCGGCCAGGCCCGCCGGCGGCGGCGTTCCCTCTTCGCCTCCGTCCTCGAGCCAGGGAAGCTCCCAGGTGCCGGCCAGCAAGCCTGCTTGCGACGAACGCCGGAACAGCAGGACGCGATCCGGCTGACCGGGCAGGCTCGCCAACGCCACCAACAGCCGCCGGCTCTCGCTCCGTCGCCGGCTCCGCGGCCGGGGATAGAGCTCCGGGCTGCCCTGGCTCGCCGCGGCGCAGCCGGAGAGCAGAGGGCAGAGGAGGCAGTGCGGCCGCTGCGGCAGGCATAGCGTGGCGCCCAGCTCCATCAGCGCCTGGTTGGTGTCGCCGGGACGGGAGGGATCGAGGAGCGCCGCCGCGGCAGCCAGCAAGAGCGACCGTGCCGCACCACGCTTCGGATCGTCCGCCAGGGCCAGCCGGCGCGCCATCACCCGCTCGACGTTGCCGTCGAGCACCGGCACCGCGACGCCGAAGGCGATGCTCGCGACGGCCGCGGCGGTATAGGAACCCACGCCCGGCAGCTCGAGCAGGCGGTCGATGGTGCGCGGGAACTCGCCGTGGTCGGCGATGCGCCGAGCGGCGGCATGGAGCTGCCGGGCCCGCCGGTAGTAGCCGAGGCCGGACCACAGGGCCAGCACTTCTTCGAGGGGGGCGCGCGCCAGCTCGTCCACGGTCGGGAAGCGAGCGAGGAAGCGCTCGTAGTAGGCGAGGGCCGTCTCGACCCGCGTCTGCTGCAGCATGACTTCGGACACCCAGATGCGGTAAGGATCCCGAGTGCGACGCCAGGGCAGGTCGCGCCGGTGGCGGTCGAACCAGGAGAGCAGGTCGCGGGCGAGAGCTTTCGAGCTTGGGTCCTCCGTCATCGCGCCAGTCTATACACCGTACAGGCCAATCTGGCGTACGCCTTCGGGAGGCGTCCGGAAAGGAGTGGAGGCCCTGGCTCTTTTGGGGGGTGTCTTGGCTCTACCCCTGTGGATTTAGGGGGATTGGCAGGATTCGTTGGACGGCGGGATTCAGGTCCCGCAAGTGGGAAGGATCTTGTTGACGAGCCGAGGGCCTCCCTCTCGACTGAACAGCTTCTGTGTGTTTAGACACTCTCTTGCCCGTCGTTATTCCAGCGGGGAATCCCGTTGGAGAATCCGCATCA
>DATKFK010000126.1:0-6078 GCA_035544375.1 Thermoanaerobaculia bacterium | reverse complement strand
GCGGTTGCCCGCGGCGACACCGTGCTGTCCTACGGCGAGCTGGAGGAGCGCGCCAACCAGCTGGCGCACCACCTGATCGCCCGCGGTGTCACCCCGGGCACGCCGGTGATCCTCGCCCTGCCGCGCGGCGACCTGTCGCTGATCGTCGCCCTCCTGGGAATCCTCAAGGCCGGCGCCTTCTACGTGCCGCTCGATCCGGCCCTGGCCGAGGAGCGCCTCGCCTTCATCCTCGCCGACTCCGCGGCGCGGCTCGTCGTCACCTGCGAGGCTTTCGCCCGGGCGCCGCTCGCCGCCGGTCTGCGGACCGTGCTGGTGGACGCGGACGCGGCGGCGATCGCCCGCCAGCCGGCGGCACCGCCGAATCTGCCGGTGGGGTCGCAGGACGCGGCCTACCTCCTTTATACCTCCGGATCGACGGGCCGGCCGAAGGGCGTCGTCGTCGCGCACGGACCGGTGGTCAACCTCATCCAGGCGCAGCGGCGCCTCTTCGACGTCGGCCCGGCGAGCCGGGTCCTGCAGTTCGCCAACCTGGGTTTCGACGCCTCGGTGTCCGAGATCTTCGTCACCCTGGGCGCCGGCGCGACCCTCGTCCTGGCGCCGCCGGAGGACCTCCTGCCGGGGCTCCCCCTGGTGGACCTGCTGCGGCGCGAGCGCATCACCCTGGTCACACTGCCGCCCGCCGTTGCCTCCCTGCTGCCCGCCGCGGACCTGCCCTGTCTCGCGACGGTGGTGAGCGCCGGCGAGGCATGCACCCCGGAGGTCGTGGCGCGCTGGGCGGCCGGGCACCGCCTCGTCAATGCCTACGGTCCCACGGAGACCTGCGTGTGTGCCACCGGGGTCGCCTGGAGCGCCTGCTGCCTCGCGGCGCTCCCCATCGGCCGGCCGCTCGACAACGTGCGGGTCTATCTCCTCGATGCCTGGGGCGAACCGGTGCCGCCGGGTGCCGTCGGCGAAGTCCACATCGGCGGCTCCCAGGTGGCGCGGGGCTATTGGCACGACCCCGCCGGCACGGCGGCCCGTTTTCTGCCCGATCCCGCCGGCGCGGGAGAGCGGCTCTACCGCACGGGCGATCTCGCGCACCATCGCACCGACGGCCTCGTCGAGTACCTGGGGCGGAGCGATCGCCAGGTCAAGGTGCGCGGCATCCGCGTCGAGCTCGGCGAGGTCGAAGAGACCCTGCTGCGCGATCCCGACGTCCGCGAGGCCCTGGTCGTCCTCCGCGAGGGCCGCCTGGTCGCCTACGTGGTGGGCAGGGACGAGCGGCTGACCGTCGCCGGCATTCGCGACCGTCTGGCCCTGGCGCTGCCGGCGCCGATGATTCCCGCCGACTTCGTGCTGCTCGCGGCCCTGCCCTTGAACGGCAACGGCAAGATCGACCGCGATCGCCTGCCGGCGCCCGACACCGCGCTGAGCCGGCGTCGCGCCGCGTACGTGGCGCCCCGAACGACGATCGAGGAGACGCTGGCCGCCATCTGGCAGGAGGTCTTGGGCCTTCAGCGGGTGGGCATCCATGACGATTTTCTCTCGCTCGGCGGCCACTCCCTGCTTTCGATCCAGATCGCCGCTCGGATCGACGAGACCTTCGCCGTCCGCATCCCGCTTCAGGCCGTCTTTTCCGGCGAGACCCTGGACGCGCTCGCCAGGCAGGTCGAGGCGGCCATTTTCGCAGCCAGCAGCGATCTCGACCTGGAAGCCGAGATCCTTCAACTGGAAGGCCCGTCCGGCGACGAGACCGCGAACCTGCAAGCAGAGGCGTGAGCCATGCAACTGTTGCTCATCCAACTGCTCGACTACCGGTTCCCCTTCGGCGGGGCGCACAAGGCCAACCGCCTGCTGATGGAGGCCCTGGCCGCGCGCGGGCACGTCTGCCAGGTCGTCGCCCCGGGCTACGAGGCGGCGATGCCGCGCGCCGACGAACGCGAGCGCCTGCTCGCCGATCTCGGTGCCGCGGGAATCGCCGTCGTCGAGCAGGGCGAGGACGTCGTCGTCTACCGCCAGAACGGAGTTCTCGTCCATGCCATCGTTGCGGAGTTCTCGCTCGTCAACTACACGCGCTTCCATAGCTACCTCGCCGCACGGATCGCGCGCCAGCAACCCGATTGGGTCCTGGTTTCGGAGGACCACACCGGTGTCTTCCTCGGCGCGGCGCTCGACCTTGCCGCCGGGCGGGTGGTCTACATCGCGCACGCCCAGCCGACTCTGCCCTTCGGCCCGGAGGCTTTCGATCAGGACCCGGTCAAGACGCGGCTCTTCGGCAGGGTCGCGGGCATCCTGACGGTCAGCGAATACGTCCGGAGCTACATCCGCCGCTGGGGGAGCTTCGACTCCACCGTGCTCCCCTTCCCGGTCTACGGCGAACCCCCCTATCCGTGTGCCGGCGACTTCACCCGCGGGGCGGTGACCCTGGTCAACGCCTCGGAGCTCAAGGGCCTCTCGATCTTCCGCGCCCTCGCCGCGGCCTTTCCCGCCGTTGCCTTCACCGCCGTGGCTTCGTGGGGGACGGGGTCGGCGGAGCGCGAGGCCATGGCAGCGCTCCCCAATGTCACCGTGCGGGAGCCGCGGCCGAACATCGACGAGATCCTCGCCGATACGCGGGTGCTGCTGATGCCGTCGTTGTGGGGGGAGGCGTTCGGCGTCATCGCGGTCGAGGCCATGCTGCGCGGCATCCCGGTCCTGGCGAGCGACCTGGGCGGTATCCCCGAGGCGAAGCTCGGGGTCGATCACCTGCTGCCCGTAACGCCGATCGCAGAATACCGCCGGTCGAGCCCTTTCGCGCGACCGCAGCCGGTCATTCCGCCACAGGACGTTCGCCCCTGGCGCCAGGCGCTGGCGCGGGTGCTCGGCGACCGGGCGCACTATGAACAGCTCTCGGCCGACTCCCGCGCCGCCGCCCTGGCCTTCGTCGGGGGTTTGGGCGCGGAGCGCTTCGAGACCTGGTTCGCCGAGCTGGCGCGCGCCCGGCAGGCGCCGCGGAGCGCGGGACGCCTGGCCCGGCTCTCGCCCGAGAAGCGCGCCGAGCTCGCCGCGCGCCTGGCGAAGAAGCACGAGGCCGGCCAGCGCATTGCCAGCCTGCCGCGCCACGGCGAGGACCTGTTCCCGCTGTCCTTCGCCCAGGAACGGTTCTGGTTTCTCGAGCAGCTGAACGATCGCGACGACCCGGGAGCGGAGGCCTATACCGTCGGCGTGGCCGCCTATCGCCTGCTGGGCGCCTTCCGGCCGGACCTCCTGGAGCGCAGCCTGGACGATCTGGCGCGGCGCCACGAGATCTTCCGCACCTCCTTCCCCGAGGTCGGCGGCATTCCCCGGCAGCGGGTGTGGCAGGAGGGCAGGATCCCGCTCGCGGTCGAGGACCTGCGCCACCTCGCTGCCGCGGCCCGGCCGGCGGCGGTCGAGGCAAGGCTCGGCGCCGAATACCGGCGCGGCTTCCGCCTCGCCGAGGCGCCGCTCGTGCGCGTCCTGGTGATCGAGCTGGCGGACGACGAACGGTTGCTCGCCTTCACCCTGCACCACCTCGTCTACGATGGCTGGTCGGCCCCGATCCTGCTCGAAGAGCTGACCGAGCTCTACCGCGGTCACCTCGCGGGTCGCCCCGCCGCGCTGCCGGAGCTGCCGATCCAGTACGCGGACTTCGCGGCCTGGCAGCGGCAGTGGCTTTCGGGGGCCCGGCTCGAACCGCTCCTGGCCTACTGGCGCCAGCAGCTCGCGGGCGCCGCGACGGCGCTCGAGCTGCCGCTCGACCGGTTGCGGCCGCGCCTGCAGACGTTCCGCGGCTCCCACCTCTCGTTCGCCCTGGGGAGCGACCTCGCGGCGCGGCTGCGCGCCCTGGGCCAGGCCGAAGACGTCTCGCTTTCGATGCTCCTGCTGGCGGCTTTCAACACCCTGCTGTACCGCTACACCCAGGAGAGCGATCTGGTCGTCGGGGTGCCGACCGCCGGGCGCGAGCGGACCGAGACCGAGAAGCTGATCGGGGTCTTCATCAACCTCCTGGCGATCCGCACGCAGGTCGCGGGGGAGCGGAGCTTTCGCGATCTCCTGCCGGTGACGCGCCGGGCCCTGCTCGCGGGCGTGGAGCACCAGGCGCTGCCGTTCGAAAAGCTCGTCGCCGAGCTGGCGCCGGAGCGCGATCTCAGCCGGCACCCGCTCTTCCAGGTGATCTTCGGCTTGAACCAGACGGCTCGCCACGGCTGCCAGTTCGCGGGCGCCGTCACCTCGGAGTGGGAGACCGGCCAGCGGCAGGCGCGCGTGGACCTCGCGCTCGAAACCTACGAGGATGCCGGCCGCGAGATCACGCTGACCCTTGAATTCAGCACCGATCTTTTCGACCCGGCGACGATCGGCCGCATGGCCCGGCAGCTCGAAGCCCTCCTGGCGACTCTCGTCGAGCGCCCGGACGCCGCGATCGCGCACCTGCCGCTGCTCACCCCGGAGGAACGCCGGCAGCTCCTGCCCGAGGTCGCGCCGCCGCGCTTCGAGCTGGCCGGCGAGGGTGTGCACCGTCTGTTCGCGCTGCAGGTCGAGCGCCAACCCCAGGCCTGGGCCATCCTCGCTGCCGAGGAACGGATCACCTACGCCGCCCTCGACCGCCTGGCCGACCGCGTCGGCGCGCGCCTGCTCGCGGCACGCCCGCGGGGGCCGGAGAGTGGGGGAGTCGGAGCGGTGGCGCTCCTGCTGGCGAACGGGATCCACCACGTGGCGGCGATGATCGGCGTGCTCAAGGCGGGTGGCGCTTTCGTCTGCCTCGATCCCGCCCATCCCGCGGCACGCCTGCGGCAGATCGTCGAGGATCTGCGGCCGTCGGTCCTGCTTGCCGATGCGGCGACCCGCGCGGCGCATGCCGAGCTGCTGCGCTCCTGGACGGAGGAGCAGGGGCTCGCCGTCGACGACATGGAGGCGGTCCTGGCGCGGCCGTGGCAGCCCCTGGCCGCCGACCCCGGCGCCGCCTCGGCTCCCGTGTACTCCTGCTATACCTCCGGCTCGACGGGCCTTCCCAAGGGGATCGTCCAGACGCACGGTGGCTTCCGCTACCTGATCGAGTGGTTCGGCAGGCATTTCCGGCTGGTTCCGGGCCAGCGGGTGGCGCAGTGGATCTCGGTCGGCCACGACCCCTGCTACGTCGAGATCTGGAGCGCGCTCGCGACCGGCGCCACGCTGGCCATCGCTCCCCCCGAGATCCGCCAGGATCCGGCGCGCCTCCATCGCTGGATCGCCGACGCCGAGGTCGCCGTCATCCAGATGACGCCGAGCCTCTGCCAGCAGATCCTCGACCTCGCGGTCGCCAGGCCGGCGCCGCCGGGGCTGCCCGCGCTCGCGTCCGTTCTGCTGACCGGCGAGGCCCTGCCGGTCGCTCTCGCCCGGAGGTGGCTGGATCACTTCGGGGAGCGTCCCGCGCTGCACAACGTCTACGGTCCCACGGAGTCCATCCTGGTCGCGAGCCAGCAGGTCACGGAGGTCGAGCCCCACCAGGCTTTCATCCCCGTGGGCACGCCGCTGCCGGGCTGCCGGATCTTCGTGCTCGACAGCAACGGCGAAGCCTGCCCCATCGCGGTTGCCGGCGAGCTTTACATCAGAAGCCCCTTTCTCGCCCGCGGCTACCACGGGATGCCGGAGGCGACCGCGGCGGCTTTTGGCCAGAATCCGCTGCACACGAGCTATCCCGATCGGGTCTACCGCAGCGGCGACCTCGGCCGCTGGCGCGCCGATGGGACCCTGGAGTTGCGCGGCCGCGTCGACCGCCAGGTCAAGCTGCGCGGACAGCGCCTGGAGCTCGCGGAGATCGAAGCGGCGCTCGCCCGCCACCCCGCGGTGGAAGAGTGCGCCGCCCAGCTCTCGACGGTGGCGGACGACCCCCGTCTCGTCGGGTACGTCGTCGCTCGCGGCGATCTTGCCGCCGGTGCGCTGCGCGAGTGGCTGCGCGGCGAGCTGCCGCTTTTCATGGTGCCGAGCTTCCTCGTCTTTCTAACGGTCTTGCCGCGCACGCCGACCGGCAAGATCGATTACGGCTCGCTTCCCGGCGTCGCATCCGCCATGCCGGAGGCCGGCGAGCCGTTCGAGGCGCCGGTGTCCCACGAGGAGCAGCTG